>JBBRZV010000008.1:0-71651 GCA_038236365.1 Actinomycetales bacterium
GAGCACCAGATCCGTGAGCGACCTGTGGCGCTGACGAGAAAGCGAAGCGAACATGCACAAGCTCGACGACGTCGATGCGGCAAGCCTGCGCGACGACATCCCGGCATTCCGCGCGGGAGACAACGTCAAGGTCCATGTCAAGGTCATTGAGGGCACGCGAGCGCGCGTCCAGGTGTTCCAGGGAGTTGTCATCCGTCGCCACGGCGGGGGGATCGGCGAGACCTACACGGTTCGCAAGGTCAGCTTCGGGGTCGGCGTCGAGCGCACCTTCCCGCTGCACAGCCCCGTCATCGAGAAGATCGAGGTCGTGACCCGCGGTGACGTGCGTCGCGCCAAGCTGTACTACCTGCGCGACCTGCGTGGCAAGGCTGCCAAGATCAAGGAGAAGCGCGACGTGACGCGCGCTCGCTGAGCGACAGGACTTTCACAGGCAGGCTGGCTAGGCTCGGCGACGATGAGCCTCCAGGCGGTAGCGTCCCATCGCTGGCTGACCGTGCTGGTGTCGGGTTCGTACTGACGCTGACGGTTCGGGGGTTTCTCGTGTACGACCTGATCGTCAGCGCAGCCATGATCTACTGGGTTCAGAGTCGGGCCGGTGTCTGGACGCGGCCGACTCGGTGGAATACGTCCTTAGTCACGAACGCGGCGGAGAGGCACAAGTGAGTGTGACCCAGCCTGATCATGGCCTGCCAGAAGGCCCCGTGGCTCCCGTCGACCGTTCCGAACCCGTTGAGGGGGGACCGCCGCGAGGGACCCTGCTCATGTTGGTGCGCGAGTCGGCGATCGTCATTGGCTTGGCGTTGCTCTTGTCGCTGGTCGTCAAGACCTGGCTGATGCAGGCGTTCTACATCCCGTCGGAGTCGATGGAGAACACCCTGCTCAAGGGTGATCGGGTCATCGTCAACAAGCTTGTTCCCGGGCACATCGACCTCAGCCGTGGCGACGTCATCGTCTTCGTGGACCCGGACCACTGGTTGCCGGCTCCGGCACCTGTCCAGCGAACCCCCCTAGCCTCCGCCGTGACCTCCACGCTGACCTTTGTCGGGCTGCTCCCCACCGATGAGGGCAACCACCTGATCAAGCGGGTCATCGGGCTTCCGGGAGACCACATCGTCTGCTGCGACAGCAACAACAAGATCACCGTCAACGGTTTGCGGCTGGTCGAGCCTTACGTATTCCCGGGCGACTCACCAAGCGACACGAACTTCGACATCACCGTCCCCCCCGGGCGGGTGTGGGTGATGGGCGACCACCGCTCGGAGTCCGCGGACTCCCGCCCACACGATTTGGGCTCGGGCGGTTTCAAGGGCTCGGTTCCCGAGAGCCTGATCGTGGGTCGCGCCGTCAGCGTCGTCTGGCCCCTCTCGCACATCGCGTGGCTGTCGGATTACGGTGAGACCTTCGCAAATACCCCGGCGGCTCCGGCGAAATGAGCTCGGGCCCAGCGTCGCGCAGGCCCTCGCTGAGGGTTGAGCGCGCGCTGCAGCGCGAGGGGCACCGGTTGCTCGCCGGCATGGATGAGGTCGGCCGAGGCGCGCTTGCGGGTCCGGTTTCGGTCGGCGTCGTGGTGATCGATGACGTATGCCGTTCGGCCCCGGTGGGCGTGAAAGACTCCAAGCTGCTCTCGCCCCAGATGCGCCAGCGGATGGTGCCCAAGATCCAGAGATGGGCGACCGCCTATGCGGTCGGACACTCCTCGCCGGGCGAGATCGACCAGTACGGAATCATGGTGGCCCTCCGTCTTGCCGGGAACCGGGCGCTGGCCGCCCTCCCCGTCATACCCGACCTGGTCATTCTCGATGGCAACTACGACTGGCTCACCGACCCAGAAAGGGTCGGGTTGTTGAGGTTCCTCGAGTCCGGGGTCGCCCTTGCCCCGTGTGTCCCTGTCAGGACGATGGTCAAAGCCGACCTGCACTGCTCCTCGGTGGCCGCCGCGAGCGTCCTGGCCAAGGTTGAGCGGGACGCGATGATGGTCGCGCTGGCGGCTGAGGTCCCGGGCTATGCGTGGGAGCTGAACAAGGGTTACTCGGCGCCGGAGCATTTCGACGCCCTCAAGAGCCGGGGCCCGAGCGTGCATCACCGTCGCTCGTGGCACTTGCCCGGGGTGGCTGTCATGGCGGGCGCGGTGATGGATGATGATCGTTGTCAGGTTCGGATCGAGCGCGGAGGCGGGCAATGAGCTCTGAGGACCTTGAGAAGTACGAGACCGAGATGGAGCTGCAGCTGTATCGCGAGTATCGCGACGTCGTCGGACTGTTCTCCCACGTTGTTGAGACCGAGCGACGTTTCTACCTGGCCAACTCGGTGGATGTGAAGGTTCGCAGCGAGGGCGGCGAGGTGTACTTCGACGTCACGATGGCAGACGCGTGGGTCTGGGATGTCTACCGGCCGGCACGCTTCGTCAAGAACGTGCGCGTTGTGACCTTCAAGGATGTCAACGTCGAAGAGCTGGCCAAGACCGAGCTCGAGCTGCCCAAGGAGGGCGGGTTCTAGGGTGTCTGGACCGCACGGGGAAGGCGCCGCTCGACACGGCCATGACCACCAGGGCGACCATCAGCACGGGGAACATCACCATGCGGACCATCAGCATGGGGATGGTCCGGACGACGTGGACGATACGGCCACGAGCGAGGCGTTCTGGGACCAGCGGTACCAGTCCAGCAGCGCCCTGTGGAGCGGCAAGGCCAACCCCCAGCTCGTGACCGAGGCATCCGATCTCGCTCCCGGATCGGCGCTGGATGTTGGCTGCGGGGAAGGCGCAGACGCCATCTGGCTGGCCGAACGCGGATGGCGGGTGACAGCGGTCGATGTCTCCACCGTTGCACTGGAACGCGGTGCCGCACACGCCCACGACGTCAGCGCCGAGGTGGCACAGCGCATCACCTGGTTGCATGCGGACCTGGCAGGATGGGTCCCCGCGTCGGCGTCGTTCGACCTGGTGTCGTCACAGTTCCTGCACATGCCCAAAGACCAGCGCGACGTGCTCCATCGTCGGCTCGCAGAGTCGGTGGCCCCAGAGGGAACTCTTCTTGTCGTAGGCCACCACCCCTTGGACCTCCAGACCACCGTCCCACGACCATCGGTGCCCGGTTTGTTGTTCGCAGCCTCCGAGGTCGCCGACTCGCTCACCTCGAAGGAGTGGGTGATCCTCGTCGCCGACGCGCGAGGACGGCAGGCTCTCGACCCCGACGGCCGCGCGGCCACGATTCACGACTCGGTGTTCAGGGCCCAGCGCCTCTCGTAGGGAACAAAGCCTGGCTGCCTTGACCCCTGACCTCTGACCTCGTTGGAGGTGGGATGAGCGTGCGGGTTGAGCCACGCCCCGTCCACAGGGGGTCGTGCGTTGAGCCGGTGGTCCACAGGGCCGGGGAGTCCGCTGTTCAGTGGACCGAGTCGTTGCCAAGGTCGACTCGGAGGTGGTCAAGGTGACCGATTCAGTCTCGGGTCCCGACAGGCCCCATCGGACGGCGGAGGCAGGCGTGGTCAGAGCGGGCATGGCCAACGCGGTTGGAGCCTATGGCGAGCGTCTCGCAGCGCGATATCTGACGGAGGTCGGTATGGCGATCCTGGACCGCAACTGGCGCTGTCCCCAGGGTGAGATCGACATCGTGGCCATGGACGACTCCTGCCTGGTGATCGTCGAGGTCAAGACAAGGCGCAGTCTCTCCTACGGCTCGCCGGTCGAGGCGGTGACCGCGGTCAAGGCGGCTCGGCTGCGCCGGCTGGCCGGGTGCTGGATGGCTGATCACCGATCCCTTGTCGCACTCGTGGCCGACGTCCGTATCGACGTGATCGGCGTGTTGCGCCCGTCGCATGGTCCCGCACAGATCGAGCACCTGGTTTCGGTGGCGGCATGAGTCTGGGTCGTACGAGAGGCGTTGCACTGCAGGGGATCGAAGGCGCGTTGGTTGACGTGGAGGCAGATCTCGAACAGGGACTGCCCAAGGTCATGTTCAGCGGTCTGCCTGATGCCGCGTGTCGGCAGGCGCCTGACCGGATCAAGGCGGCTGCGATGAACTCGGGCTTCCCGATTCCGAATCGACGTCTGACGGTCAACCTCTCGCCGGCCTCAATCCCCAAAGTCGGCAGCGGCTGGGATCTCCCCATCGCGATTGCCGCTCTCGCGGCGTCCGAGGTCGTCAAGCCTCAGGTCGTCGAGGGGATCGTGCATATTGGTGAGCTGGGCCTGGATGGTTCGATCCGCCCTGTGCGTGGCGTGCTGCCGGTCGTGCTGACCGCGGCGCGCCTCGGCATGGCTCAGATCGTCGTCCCTTCGGCAAACGCGGCCGAGGCGGCGCTAGTGCCAGGCATCTTGGTGGTGCCTGCACGTCACCTCCGTGACCTGGTTCTGCGATACCAGGCCATTGGGCGCGGCGAGTCACCAGAGGAGGTCCTCGTCGACCCGGCCGCGGTGCCGGATGACCTCGTCGTGACCGACCTGCGTGATGTGGTCGGACAGGACGAAGCGCGGTTGGCGCTGGAGATCGCGGCGGCGGGCCGACATCACCTCTTCCTCTCAGGGCCGCCCGGTGCGGGCAAGACCATGCTCGCCGAAAGGCTGCCTTCACTATTGCCCGACCTTGAGCCCGCGCAGGCGTTGGAAGTCACTGCCATCCACTCGGTGCTCGGCGCGCTTCCGAAGTCTGGGGCCCTTATCGTGCGACCGCCATTCGTGGCGCCTCACCATGGTGCGTCGATGCCAGCGATCGTCGGGGGCGGAAGCGGTTTCATTCGCCCCGGTGCCATCTCCAAGGCCCACCATGGCGTGTTGTTCCTGTACGATGTATTATACCCCGGTTTTCCTGGACGGGTGGGCAAAGGGCAGAGCAAGCCCGTGACCTGCGGAAACGCCGTGCTTTGCTCACACAGCATCCGGCGAAGCGGGCGGAACCTCCGGTCCGCACTAAACTGGAGGCTTCAGGGAGATTTGCTTGCTGGCGTGCGGTCTGAGGCGAGCGCGCAGGACATGTCTTGTCGACTGCGGGCTCAGTCCGCCACTGTCGGTGTGCACCGGTAGGGTCACTGGCCACAGACCAACAAAGGGGAAGCCGTGCCCACCTACCCGTATATCTCCGGACAGTCGGGGCTCGTCACCGTGTTCACGCAACTGCGCAACAGTTTTCCGTCCAAGGTGGACGCGGGCTACCTGCAGCGGTTCAACATCGCCCCTTCGAACGAGTCGTACGTTATTGCGATCCTCAAGTTCCTCGGACTGGTCGACGAGGAGGGCAACCGCGTCGGGGACAAGACCGAATACTTCTTCAGCAATGACGAAGTGTTCAAGACTGGGTTCGAGGCGACACTGCGCAACGCCTACTCCAGCTTGTTCGAAGAGATGGGCGACGAAGCCCTGGGCGCAGGGAAGGACGACTTAGCCCACTGGTTCCGCGGGTCCGACAAGACCTCGGACCTGGTCGGGCAGCGCCAGGCAAACACGTTCCAGACCCTCGCCAAGGTGTCCGGGCACGGCGAACTTCCTGCCGTTCGCGCCAATGGGGCGGCCAAGAAGACCGCCATGCCACCCGGGACGGCTGCGGCGGCCAAGAAGACCACGGCCAAGAAGACCGCGATGAAGGCCACCGACACGTCTGGTGGCGGCGGCGGGGTCCATGTCAACAATGGACCGGACGTGGGGCTGACCGTGCGCATCGAGGTCAACCTGCCGCCGGGCGGCGACGCCGACACGTACGACGCGATCTTTGCGAGCATCAAGAAGCACCTGATGTCGTGAGCGGGCTGCTGGACCGCTTCGAGCGCATCGCGCGGTCTGTCGGCGCCGAGCAACAGGCCGAGGCTCCAGTGGGTTCCCCGTCTCTTGCCGACTTCTTCGCCGAGCGCGATGAGCCGCACCCGTTCGAGTCGCGGAACATCCACCCCGACCTGCCGCCGATGGTGCGGCACCTCTTCGACGACGGGTACTGGGAGCAGTCGGTGTTCGAGGCGTTCAAGTTCATCGATATTGAGGTCAGGCGCCTCAGCGGGCTGAAAGGCAAGACGGGCTACGCCCTCATGATGGACGCCTTCAGCGAGACCAACCCCAACATCTCACTCAACGCGCTCGGGACACAGTCACAGGTCGATGAGCAGAAGGGCTACAAGTTCATCTTTGCCGGGGCCGCAACGGGGATCCGCAACCCGCGCGGGCATGAGGTTGACATCGGCGACACCCCCGACGAGGCCTTGGACTACCTCGCCCTCGCTTCCCTCTTGATACGCCGCCTGGACGCCGCTGGCCTGCGCTAAGCCTCCGCTGGTGCGGTTGCTGGGAAGGCGTGCTTCGGGGTCTAGGACAACCCGTTTCGCCGATGTCATGTGATCTTTAAACTATGAACGAAACTCTAACGGCGCGTGCGCAGTTGGCTTCTCTCAGCCGCTGGCGGCCGGACGACAAGGCGTCCTTGCAAGCAGCGAGGGATCGCTTGCTCGTCGCCAAGATAAGAGCCCTGCTGGCCCCTGCCACCAAGGAGGCGTCGTGACCACCGAGCCGTACCGCTACGCCAGTGGTGACCTCCACGGCGAACCGGACCCCGTCAAGTACCCCCCGATCCCCGACCTCGCGATGGCTCCGTCACCGCCGCGAGGTCGGACCGCCAACAACTTCGCCCGGCGCGCCATCCGCGCCAAGACCGACCCTCATTGGAGAGAGCGCAGCGCAGAGAGCAAGCGCCTCCTCCTGGCCCTTGACGCCGAAGACGAGCGCCGCCAGCGGGGTGGCAAGTGACTACCGCCGCAACGACGCTCACCGCGTGTCGCGTCTGTGGCGTGGCCACCGATCAGAACGTCGAGGTGCGGGAAGGCAGAACACCGGCTGGACACCGTGACGCATCCAGCGACTACTCGGTCGGTACGTGCGCGACGTGTCAGACGCTGGACACGATCACGCCGGGTGCCGCCGTGAGAGCCTGCCTGCGGCTGCTTGGCAAAGACGAGGCCGTGTGGCCCGCTTTCTCAAAGGTGTTGGAGGACAGGGAGATCGACGCCGCCGCTGTCCTGTTCGAGGTAACTGGCAACCCGCGTCGCGGCGCTCAGCGAACTGCCTTCCATCACGTACCAAGGGAGGTCAAGGCCGAACTCCGCCGAGGTTGGGCAGCCGTGTTGGAAGCGAGGGTCGATGCTTCGCTGCCGCCCCTCGCTCCCACACCGACAGGCCCACCGGAAGGCTCCCCGCCTGCCTGTCTGAGTTGCGGGGCGGCAACCGCCGTGGAGTGGCATGGTCCGCTGCACACGTTCGGCTTGATGCGCGGGCCAGATCCCGTCGAGGGCTACGTCTGTCCCGACTGCGCGGTGTCCTTGGAGGCGGTCGGCGCGGTCGGCCAGCCGTTCGTTGAGCGGGCCGTGATGCAGGCGAAGGGTCTTGACCGGACCCCAAGGGTGCGCGCTTGGGTCGCAACGGGGCTGCCTCCGCAGGACACGCCCTGGGGATGGGTCGACACCGCAGAGTCCGCGATCACCCTCGACCCTTGGACAGCGATGATGGAGGCGGTCGCCGTGCTGACCGAGCGGGTCGACGGGCTGGAGAGGCGGCTGGACGGGTGAGCGAGTTCTGCGGCGACCTGACCTGTGCGGGGCGAATTCAGGTGTTCCTGATGCTCCCCAACGATGCTCAGATCAGCGAGCCCTGCCCGCAGTGCGTGGCCGCGCTTGCCGACCTGTTGCACGTCGATCACGCCGTGACCATGCGGGAGATCCACCGCGCCGTGACCGTGGGCCAACTTTGATCGCCGACAAGGAGGTCATCACCTTCTTCGAGCCGGGCGCAGCGGACGCGATCCAGCGCTTCATCGCCTGGTCAGGCGAGGACACGGTCTACGACATGGGGCTGATCGACGGGCACCTCCACCGCTACCGCGTCGATGCGGCGCTTTGGCGTTCGTACGTCAGGGAGCGGACAGCGCGATGAGCTCCATGCAGTCTCGCTGCCAGTGCGGGCTCATCGACCTCACGGTCAAGATCGCCGAGCATCAAAGCGAGACCGGCCACTTCGACCGCGTAGCGATGTGCGGCAAGGGCCTCCACGAGATGACGCCCGAGAACACGGGCATTCAGAGGGACCGAGGGCGCACGTTCTGCAAGGCGTGCAGGCGAATCCGCAGGCATGGCATCAGGGTTGCCGCCGGGAAGTGCCCGGCCGGCCTGCACTCGTGGGCCAACCCCGACAACGTCTATTCCACCCCAACCGGCCAACGTCGATGTCGCCCTTGCTGGCTCAAGGCGAAAGAGACGCGCGCCAAGGCAGCGCTGGACGCGGCTGCCCTCGCCGCGACCTACCCCGAGGTCGAGCGGATAGTCACGAGCCTGCCCAGCCGCATCGTCCGGCCGCCCGGCGGGGTGGGCACTGAGGCCGACGCGCGCTACCGGCTGGCAATGAGGGTCAGGGGGCTGTAAAGAGCGCTGTCCACTCTGGCCCGCTCTCTGCCCATCTCTGGCCGGGTGGCGTCGGGTGATGCCACCGTCCAGCGGGGTGCGCTGTGGCCCGACTCGTGTGATCTTTGACCTGGGACGCAACATTGCTGTCGCCGTCTCAGGCCCCGCCGGGAATGGATCACCGGCGGGGCATCACTTTGTCCGCGACTCGCCCGAGCGCGGGGAAAAGTTTTCCGCAACTTTCGTCACGCGCCGAGATTCAAACGCGCAGGTCAGGGGACTGCGGGCTCTTAGCCCCAGTAGTTAGACCGCAGAACGCAGTTCGCGGTCAGAGACCCCTGACGCAGTGGGTAGAATCGATCTTGTGCCACCCCGACACTGAGGGGGCGGAGTAACTAGGGCCAGCCACGGCCAAAAGTGCGAGGCACCGAAGGCGCTGAGAGCCCAGATCCAGGGCGGTGACCAGCGCCGGGCGACAGCAGGGCTCGCAAGAGTCGCGGAATGAGGCGTCGGACAGAACCTCCCGTGTCGATCTGACACAAGGAGTTCCGATGCCCAAGCACGATCCCACCTTGCTGGCTGCCAGCGCCGCCCACGCCCGTGCCGCCCGCACTGGCGACCCAAAGAAGATCAAGGCTGCCCGCACCGCCCTCAACGAGGCCAAGATTCGCTCGTGGGTTGAGCGGACCTTGAAAGAGGCACCACCCAACCTGTCCCCGGCAACCAAGGCAACGCTCGCAAGGCTGCTCGTGACCACGGACGCTGCCCGATGAGCGCCGCGCCGATGACCCTCGAACTCGCTCCGGGCGTCGACCCGCAGTATCTCGGTTACGCCGTGACCAACCGTGTGACCCGCATTGACGGCTGGACCCTTTACACGGTTGACGGTGACGAGCCGGGCTGCCGCATCTTGACCGCTGACGGCTCAACGACGCTGCTGGGCTGGCTGCACGGGTCCATGTGCCCGATGACTGGCGGCGGCAAGTGCGCTGGCGGGACACCACGAACGGAACCGAGCGGCCAACCAGACCAAGGAGAACGACCGTGAGTAACCCCTACGCCGAGGCTGCGCCTGGGTACCTGCGACTCGGCCACTCGCCAATCCTCTTGCCCCACAAGAGGAAGAGCCCACCGCCGACCGGCTACACCGGCTACAGCGGCGCGTACGTGACGGCCGACGACGTCGAGCGGTGGGCGGAGAAGGGCGGCAACGTCGGCCTGCGCCTGCCCGAGACGGTGATCGGCATTGACGTCGACTGCTACGACGGCAAGAAGGGTGCCGAGACGATCGCGGAGGCGGAGGCCCGACTGGGCGCGCTGCCCGACAGCCCTGTCATCACGTCCCGCGACGACGGCTCTGGCATCCGGCTGTTCGGGGTCGAGGCTGGGCGCTGTTGGGCCGACGTCGTTGGGCCGGGCGTGGAGATCATCCACCACGGGCACCGCTTCGCCGTCGCGCCGCCGAGCGTCCACCCGGAGGGGCGTGTCTACGGCGGAACGGTGTTGCCCGTGGACGCCCTGCCCGAGCTGCCGGATGCGTGGGTGACGGATCTGGTCCGGGGCAACGCTGCTGACCGACCCGTCAAGGTCGAGACCGACGTGGAGGCGTGGCTCGACGCGCTGCCTGAGGGCGAGCCGACCGACTACCTGAGGCGGGTTCTCGCCGAGGCCGATGACGCCTATCTGCTCGGTGGCTCGCGCCACGGGGTTGCCGCGAAGGCGACGGGCGCGCTGATCCGCGCGGGTGAACGCGGGGAGCCTGGCGTCGCAACGGCGCTCGGTATCTGCAAGGAGACGTGGCTGGCTGCGATGGACGGCGACCGCGCGGGGCTGGTCGAGGGTGAGTGGGCACGGATGGTGTCTGGGGCGGTGGGGCTGGTGCTTGGCAGCCCGACGCAAGGGCCAGAGCAGGACTTTCCGGTGATCCCTGGGCCGACCCCGCCACCTCCGGTCAACAGCGGGACGGGCGGCACACCGCCGCTCGCGGTGCGGCTGAGGCAGCGCGTCGAGGCCCACTACGACGTGTTCCCGGCGGGCGACGACGGCCGGATCTTCGTGCAGCCCAAGAAGGGTGGCCGCGCGGAACTGCTGACGGGCGGGTTCGTCATCCGAGCCAGCCAGGGTGCCGGAACGCAGGCGGGCACGCTCAGCGCCGCCGCGACCGAGGCCGCCAAGGTGCTTACGGCCCATGCCGAGGTCAAGCCGCCGCGACCGCTTGCACTCCGGGTCCACCCCGCGCCCGACCGCATCGTCCTGGACCTCGCGCAGCGGGGCAACAGCCGGTGCGTCGTTGTTACCGGAGACGGTTGGACGGTCGAGGACGTGCCGCCCGCCGACGTGCTGTTTCAGTGGCCGGGCAAGCCCTTGCCGGACCCTGAGCCCGGTGGTGACGTGGATGAGTTGCGGTTGCTGCTGCGGTGGGCGGAGGACGACCCGCGCTGGGCGCTGATCAAGGGCTGGCTGCCGTGCGCCCTGCTCGCAGACGTCCCCCGCCCGCTGCTCGGGTTCTTTGGCCCGCAAGGGTCAGCCAAAAGCACGACCGGCCGGTTTGTTGTTGGCGTCCTCGACCCCAAGCCGAGCGGCGCGCTTGGCAGCGGGTTCGGCAAGAACCGCTCCGACGATGAGACCAAGGCGTTCGCGTCCTACCTCGTCGCGTGGGACAACGTGTCGAAGGTGTCCAACGAGGGCGCGGACCTGCTGTCCAGGCTTGTCACGGGCGACATGATCGAGAAGCGACGGCTCTACACCGACGCCGAAGTGGCGACGATCGTGTACCGGCGCACTGGGGTCCTCACTGGGGTCTCGCTGCCGCGCGGGGTCAAGGCCGACACCCTCGACCGCCTGATCCTGATCACGCTGCAGCCGCTGGTCGAGCGGGCCAGTGAGCGGGCATTGGAGGCCGAGTGGGCGAAGGCGCGCCCGCGCGTCCTCGCCGGGGTCCTTGACCTTGCGGTGCGGATGCTGGCTGGTGAGCGGGCCAACCCCGACCGACTCCGCATGGCCGACTACGCAGAGGCGTTGTGGGCGATCGACCCGGACCTGTACCGGGCCTACGCCGCAAACGTCCGGGAGGCCCGAGCGGAGATGGCGAGCGAGGACCCGTTCATCGCCACGCTGCTGGCGTGGCTGGGCGAGGAACCGGGGCAGGAGTGGGAGGGCACCGCCACGGAGGCCCTGCACGCGGCAGAGTGGCACCACGAGGATCGCGGCTGGTGGCCGTCCAACGGCAAGACGTTCATGGACACCGTCACGGCGAGCCTCGAACTCCTCCAGGAGGTCGGCGTCACCGTGACCGAGCGCAAGGTGAAAGGTGTGCGGCTGAAGCAGTTCTCGCTCGACCGCCTGCTGTGAGCCTCGGGGTGGCGCACTAGGGTTTCCTGCGCCACCCCTGCGCCACCTGCGCCACCCTTCCGGTGCCCGCGCGGTGCGCCACGTGCGCCACCCCTGACCTCGGGGTGGCGCAGGGGGTGGCGCAGGGGTGGCGCGGGCTGGGTTCCTGCGCCACCCCCTGCACACCCGTGTTTGCCAAGGTCAGGGGCAGGTGTTGGGGCGAGGCCGTGCCACAGGTGGCGCAGGTGGCGCACTGTGCGGGGGGCTTCGGAACGGTCCCACCCTTCTGTTCGAAGCATCATTTTAGAAAAGTAGAAGGAACGAGAGTGGCCACCGTTGGGGTGCCATCTGACGGTGCCCGCGCGGTGCGCCACCTGCGCCACCCCGGCGCTTTGGTAGGCCGATGTCGCCGCTGACCGGGAAGCCCGGCAAGGAAACTGTCGAGAGGTGTCAAGAGGTGTCAACTCGCGGTTTGCTTCGTGCTCAACGGCGCTCGATCCGTGCTCGAACGGCCGTCTCTCGGTTCGAGGCTCGGCAAAAGGCTTGCGCCGCTTGGTCTTTTCCTCGCACCCTGGCGCGACCGCGTCCGCGCTCCGCCCGTGCTCAGCGCACCATCAACCGTAGCTGCTGTCACCGTGCCAGCCATACCGGCTGCTCAGTCGTCGGGGAACAACTCCCTGCAGTAGCCGACGACTCAGCATGCTCCGATTCTGCTGGTGTCCGAGCGGTGTAGCCTGCGGCGCACAACCGCCAAAGGGGGCTTTCTTGTTGACGTCACGTTCAGCGCTTGGGTGCCGCTCCCGCCGCGGCAGAGGATCTCTCGTCGCAGCGGGTGTCGCGGTTGCCCTCGCCGCGTCCGCTTGCGGTACCTCGGCCGGAAGCGGCGCAGCGAAAACGACGCAGACAGCAGTCGTGACCACAACCGCGGCTGCTACCCCAGAGCCACCGGCTGCAACGACCGATGATTCACAGGTCGCTATGCGCCAAATCCTGAGTGCCGTTTCGACCGCCAAGGCTCAACTTGCCCAGTACCAACAGGACCTCCATGCCATCTGTCTAGGCTCCGAATCCAAAGGGTGTTGGACTGCTCTCCGCTACTCCAAGACCGTCGGTACCGAGATGATGAACACCCTGGGACCGGTGCCCCAACGACCAGCCGAAGTGGCTGACCTCTGGGACAGGACCTTTGGGACCGCGGTCGCGCTGATGGCCCTTGGTGATACTTGGTGTGCCTCTGGGCGGGACTTCAATGGCTGTTACTCCCACGCGTTCGGGACGGTCCAGAGGCTGACTCAGCAATTTGCCGGTTGGGATCCTTACCTCACGCCGGGTTAGACCGCCGCGTCGCGTTTGGCGAGTTCGGACCTCAGGGCGCGAACCTCGGCGGTCAGGTCAACGATGTCGGCGCGCGTGGTGGCCTGAGTCTGCTCCTCGACCTCGCGCACCTTGTCAAGAAGCCATGTGGCGAGAGAGGCGGTCACGATGCCCAGCAACGCGATCCCAGCAAGCATGAGCCCACCAGCAATGAAGCGGCCCTCAGCGGTGATCGGGTAGCGGTCGCCGTAGCCGACCGTCGTCACCGTCGTCATCGCCCACCACAACGCGTCGCCGAACGTCGTGATCGTCGCGCCCTTGGCGTGGCGCTCAGCCTCAAGGACGGCCAACGAAGCGACGAACAGGATCAGCGATGTTGACCCTGCGACGTAGACCGCGACGCGTCCGCGCAGCGAGCCGCCCGCGTGACGGTTCAGGATTGACAACAACGCCACCAACCGCAGCAACCGCAAGGGGCGCAGCATCGGCAGGGCAACGGCTGCAAGGTCCAGGACGTTGCCGCGAACGAACGCGGACCGGTCGCCGGACAGGCTGAGTCGGGCGATGTAGTCCACGACGAACAGCGCCCACGCCGCCCAAGTCACGAACTGGCAGATGGCTGGCAGCGGGTCGGCCAGGCCGGGGTTCAGGATCGGCCAGGCATACGCAATGAGGAACAAGACGGCCGCAGCAGTCAGCGGCCAGTCGGCTTTGGCCTCCCAACGCTGGCGACGGAACTCACCGCCGGGACTGAGCAGCAGGTCCGCTTCATCCATCCCCATGCCGGTGAGGCTAGGGCCGTCTGGTTTCCGCCGTGACATCGCCCCTGCTTCTGAACAGCAGAGAGCCCACCACGAGCAACCGTGGTGGGCTCTCTGAGCGATCATGCGCGCCAGACAACCCCCAGCCTCTTGGGCGTCCACGGCGACCCGCGACGGTCGGCCTTGGCCACCACCACGGCCTCCACAAGCGAGTCGACGACCGCCCGCTGCCGGTCGATGTCCAGCGTCGGGAACGCCTCAGCGCTTGCGACGATCAGCCGTGTTGGGGCAGTTGGCCTTTCGCGCTCCAGCTTGGCCTGCTCGGTCTCCAGCGCCTGCACCTGAGGGAAGATGATCGCGCCGGACAGCACGCCAGCGTTGAACGCCTGCATCAGTTCTGCGATCTGCTTGGGGATGGCCCGCAGGCGTGCCTCGCCCTCCCACTCAGCCGCCTTCACCGGCTCAGCGGACAGGTCGATGGTCGCCAGCCGCTGCTCCACGAGCGTGACGATCAGCGCGTCTGTCTGGCGCCCTGCGATCGTGACGCTGTGCCCCTTGCCCTCTGACGAACAGGCGTACGCGTGCCCCTGTTTGGTCCTGAACCCGTGGCACTTGCTGCCGCACACGCCACAGCGCAACAGGGTGCTCAGCAGGTAGCGCTGAGCCCCGCGTCGCGTCTTGGGCCTGGTCCCGTCGAGGGCACCCTGCAGTGCCGCGAACGTCTCCTGGTCGACCATCGGCGTCCAGACCCCCTTGACTGGTTGGCCGCTCGCGTCGCGAGCGATCGCCTTGTCGCGGCCAGCGTGCCCACTGCCCTCCTGGTGCTTGGTGATCGCGTCGTTGGTGCCCAACAGGTCGCACATCGCGCACTTGAACTGGTGCGTGCGCCAGCCAGCCAGCCTCGCGTTCCGGAGCACCTGCCGGACGTTCGTGTGCGTCCAGGCGTTGCCGAAGGTGGTTGTCACGCCAGCAGCGTTCCAGCGTCGTGCGATCTCGTGCGTCGACGCGCCGTCGAGGATATCCTGGATGGCCTTCCGCAGCATCCGGCTCTCCTTGGGTTGGAGCGACTTCTTGTCGTCGCCCCACCCGAACGGTCGCGTGCCTTGGTTCACCGCGCCCTTCTGCGCCTTGGCGAGAAACGCCCGCTTCAGCCGCTCAGCGGTCCGTTCCGCTTCCGCCTGATCGACGCTGGCCTTGATCTGGGCCACCATCCGGCCGTCCGCTGTCGACAGGTCGTCGTTGCCGCTGACCACCGTGTGGATCAGAACCCCTGTCTGGTCGTGGAGTTCGATCAGGTCCAACAGTTCTCGCATCCGCCGCGTCAGCCGCGAGTTGCTGTACGCCACGATGACGTCGATCGTGCCCGCGCGGACGGCCGCGAGCATGGCGTCGTACTGCGGCCGTGGCTTCTTCGACAGGGACGACGCGCTGATGTCGTTGTCGACGTACGGCGGCTCGACCAGCGTCCAGCCCTCCCGCTTGACGAGGGCTCGGCAGTCCTCCTCCTGCCGGGCGACGCCGAGCCCCTCCTGCTCGGCGTCGCGGCTGATCCGACAGTAGATCGCGGCTCGCATCAGATGCTCACCCGCTGTGGACGGCCATCGGCGACATCGCCGCTGGTCACCACAACGTCGCCGGGCAGGTACCAGCCGCCAGCGACACGCTCCACACTGAACGCTTCGCCGTCCGCTGTCACGACACGGGCCACGGTGCCAATCGGCAAGGCTTCCAAGGCTGTCTCCAAGGTGGTCGGGTCAGATGTGTCTAGGTTGTGCATGGTCGGTTCCCTCTCGTGCTGGAGCCTAGCACCGGGTTAGTGCATCTTGCTCCTGGACGAGGCTCCGGAGTTCAAGCCTGGCGTCCTGCAGGCTCTGCGCCAGCCGGTCGAGTCCGGTGAGGTGGTCGTGGCGCGAGCCTCAGGGGTTGTCAGGTACCCAGCGCGTTTTCAGCTGGTACTCGCGGCCAACCCGTGCCCGTGCGGGCGTGGCGTCGGCAAGGGCATCGACTGTTCCTGTTCGCCGCGTGCCCGGCGCGACTACATGGGCAAGCTCGCAGGGCCGCTGCTGGATCGGGTGGACCTCCAGCTGCAGATGCGTGCCGTCTCCAGGGCGGGCCTGTTCGCGCCCGTCGGCGAGAGCAGTGCCAGCGTTGCCGCACGCGTTGCGACGGCAAGGGGTCTGCAGGCTGAGCGCCTCGCCAACACACAGTGGCGGCTCAACGGCGACGTTCCGGGCCCGATGATGCGTGAGGGTTTCTTGAAGCTGCCCATGGCCGCCACCGTGGATCTTGAGCGCGCTCTGGAACGCGGGGTGCTAACCCTTCGCGGCTATGACCGGGTTCTCAAGATCGCATGGACCGTCACTGACCTTGCGGGTGGCGGAGCGCCCAACCGAGGCGACGTCGGACTGGCTCTGACCTTGCGCACCCAGTCGGCGGTAGCGGCATGAGTGTGCTTTTGCGAAGCAGCCTCCTGGCCCAGGATCGCTTTGCGCGAGCGGCATGGAGCCGCGTGGCAGAGCCTGGCGACCCTGTTGCCGCCAGACTGATCCGGACGCATGGTCCGGTGGCTGCGCTCGTTCTGGCGGCTTCGGGCATCGAGCCGGCCGCCCAGCGTTTCCTGCCCAGACTCGAGGTCCTCGACGTTGAACGAGACCTTGAGGTAGGGGCCAAGTTCGCTGCCCGCGTGGTCTGTCCCGGCGACCCGGAGTGGCCGCACGGTCTCGACGACCTTGAAGCGCCGCCCTATTGCCTCTGGGTTCGTGGACCGGTTGATCTTGCGGCGTCCTGTCATCGCAGTGCGGCAGTGGTGGGAGCCCGAAGCGCCACCGCCTATGGCGAGATGGTGGCCACCGAGATGGCCGCCGGACTCGGGGAGCGTCGATTCACGGTCGTCTCTGGCGCAGCCTTCGGAATTGACGCAGCAGCACACCGTGGTGCCCTTGCCACCGCGGCGACCACAATTGCCGTGCTGGCCGGCGGGGTCGAACGTCCTTATCCCTCGTCGCACGCCGCCCTGATCGCCCGAATTGTCGAGGTCGGTGCGGTTGTCAGCGAAGTGGCACCGGGGTCGGCACCCACGAAAACCCGGTTCCTGCAACGCAATCGAATGATTGCAACAATGAGCCGTGGGACTGTGGTGGTCGAGGCCGGCTTGAGGTCGGGCTCGTTGAACACGGCCCGCACCGCCGCTGATCACGGTCGAGTGGTGGTGGCGGTGCCCGGCCCGGTGACGTCCATGATGTCCGCGGGATGTCACGAGGCGATCCGGTCCGGGATGGCGCAGCTCGTGACGGACGCCCCGGAGGCGGCGGAGGCCATCGGGGACTATGGCAGCGACCTCGCTCCGGTCCGTCGTGGGCCGACCATGGCAGGGGACGAGCTCGACGAGCTCGAAGTTCGACTGCTCTCTGCCCTACCTGTCCGCAAGGGCGTTCCGGTCAGTCGACTGGCCGTGTCATCCGGGCTCTCGGTCGCCGAGGTCAGGTCGTTGCTCGGAAGACTGGATCTGTGCGACCTGGCCGAACGCCATGGTGAGGGCTGGCGACAGGGCCCGGCGGCCCGAAAGGCTCGCGCTCTCTGAGAACGTGCGTCCTGAGCGAGGACACGGCGATCGGAGGGGTGGATGTCCTTGCTGATTGCTCGTGGGCTTGTCAGCGTGAGGTGGTGCACGCAGACTTCCCCGAACCGATCGAGGCCTTCGCTCGGCATCTCCGCCTCGAGCGGGGTCGGTCCGTGCACACCCAACGGGCTTATGTTGGCGACGTCGGCAACCTGATGGCCTTCGCCGAAGGGCACGGGATCCATGACCTCTCCCGGCTGAGGCTTTCTGATCTGCGGTCCTGGCTGGCCCATCAGTCTGAGGACGGGGCGGCGCGAGCGACCATCGCGCGCCGGGCTGCGTCGGCGCGAGCGTTTTTGCGTTGGGCGACCCGTACTGGGCTGATTGAGGCCGACCCGTCCCTGCGTCTCGTGGCGCCCAAGCGTCTCCAGTCGCTTCCGGACGTGCTCAAGAAGGATGAGATGACCACCTTGCTGGACCTCGCTGCTGTGGCCGCAGACGACCAGGAGGCCCTGCATCTGCGGGACCGCGCGATGTTGGAGCTCTTGTATGCCACGGGTATTCGGGTTGGTGAGCTGGTGGGCCTGGACAGGGACGACGTCGACTTCGGCTCCAACGTCGTCCGGGTGATGGGCAAGGGAGCCAAGGAGAGGACGGTGCCCTTCGGCGGCCCTGCGGCTGAAGCGCTACAGGGTTGGCTCACGCTGGGTCGGGGCCAGGTGGTCTCCGCTGTGAGTGGCGGGGCCCTGTTCCTCGGGCGACGAGGTGGCCGTGTCGACCCACGTCAGGTCCGCGGCGCGGTCCACCATCTGTTGCAGTACGTCCCTGAGGCACCGGACATCGGACCACACGGGCTGAGGCACAGCGCGGCCACCCACCTACTCGAGGGCGGTGCCGACCTTCGCGCGGTCCAGGAGATGCTCGGCCACGCCAGTCTTGCCACGACGCAGATCTATACCCATGTCTCGGTCGAGCGTCTCAGGCGCTCGTACCTGCAGGCGCATCCCCGCGCCTGATCTCCGCCGTTCTTGTCTTCGGGCCGTCCGATCTGTGAGCCGCGCTCGTCTCAGCCGAGGGGCAGAAGAACTGGCCGGCCAAGACCCAGCAAGGACAGGGGATCCCGGTAGTCCTCTCCGGAGATGGCCCCCCAGTGAAGGCAGTGAAGGGGCACGCAGTGACCGGGTTCGTCGGAGAGGACGCCGACCGGGGTACCTCGGCGCACGAATGTGCCGGATGCCACGCGCTCTTCAACCGGCTCGTATGTGGTGCGGATCCTATCGGAATGTTGAACGGTGAGAACTCCTCGGCCCGCGACGACTCCCGAGAAGGCCACGATGCCGTCTCCCGCGCTGAGCACCGGTTGGCCCACGGTCGCCAACAGGTCGACGCCGCGGTGACCTGGGGACCACTGGTCTCGGGGCTGATCGAAGGGTCGAAGGACTGCAGGCCGTGGGGACAACGGCCAAGTGAAGTCAAGGCGAAGTGTGGCCCGCGTCATGACAACAGTCGAAGTTGAAGCGCCCGTAGCACCATCCGCGGCTGCGTTGGCCGACGTGATCACTTCGGGGTTGGCGACTTGTTCCGAGGCGGTCGGTGCCGATCGTGGACGGGCAGCAGGTACAGATGATGTAGCGGTCAACCCCAACGCCGTGATGACGGCGGCCGAAGCCGCGAGGACAAGGAGCTGCATGGGCTCAAGATCCCTCCTCGACGGCTATGGCGACGGCCAGCGATGCTTTCCTGTGCACGATCACCGAGTCCGGCATACCCCTGTGGACAGTTGCGGCTGGCTCAGCAATCGGCAGCCCGGTCAGCGCGTGGCAGGCGCAGGACCAGTGGCCGCCGGGTCAGCGCGAGGCGAGCACGCCCAGCCGTGTGACGGCCTCTTCGAGCACCTCATCGCGCTTGCAGAATGCGAAGCGAACGAGGGACCTCGCTGCGTCCTTGTCGTCGCACAGGACGGAGACCGGGACCCCGACCACACCACACAGCGCGGGCATCCTGCGACAGAACTCGAGAGCATCGCTGACTCCGAGAGGGGCCGCATCGGCGATCACGAAGTAGGTGGCAGAGGGCCGGGCCACTTCAAACCCGGCAGCGGAAAGGCCCTCGCACAACAGGTCGCGTTTGGCCTGCAACGACGATGCCGCCCCGTGGTACACGTCATCGCCCAGGCCCAGTGCCACGGCGATCGCTGGCTGAAACGGCCCGCTCGCCACGTAGGTCAGGAACTGCTTGACCGTTCGGGCCGCGGCCACTGCAGCAGGGGGTCCGTGAAGCCACCCGACTTTCCACCCTGTGGCCGAGAACGTCTTGCCTGCGGACGAGATGGTGATGGTGCGTTCCGCCATGCCAGGCAGGGTCGCGACCGGAATGTGCTGCACGCCGTCGAACACGAGGTGCTCGTAGACCTCATCAGTGACCACCCAGGCGTCATGCTCGCGAGCCAGTGAGCAGATCAGGTCCAGCTCGGCCCGTGTGAAGACCTTGCCGGTGGGATTGTGAGGCGTGTTCAACAGGACCAGGCGGGTCCGCGGGGAGAACGCCGTTCTCAGGGACGCTTGGTCGACCTCAAAGTCTGGAAAACGCAGCAGGCAAGTGCGGCGCACGGCTCCAGCCAGGGCGACCGTGGCGGCATACGAGTCGTAGTACGGCTCGAACATCACGACCTCGTCCCCTGGTTCGCACAGCGCCAGGATCACGGCGGCGATGGCCTCGGTTGCGCCGGCGGTGACCAGGATCTCGCCGGACGGGTCGACCGACAGCCCGTAGAACCGTCGCTGGTGCTCAGCGATCGCGGTCAGGAGCTCGGGCACCCCGGCGCCGGGCGGGTACTGGTTGCGTCCGGAGCTGATCGCGTCGATCGCAGCGTCGAGCATCTCCCGCGGTCCGTCGGTGTCCGGAAAGCCCTGCCCGAGGTTGATCGCGCCCGTGCTCAGCGCGAGTGCGCTCATCTCGGCGAAGATCGTGGTCCCAAAGCCCTGCATGCGGGCAACCAGCGGATTTCCCATGTCCGGCAGGCTAGCCGTAACATGAGCACACCACAGGTCTGTCTTTCGGCGGATCGGTGGAATTCGCGCGTCTACTTGCCGTCGCTCGCCTCTCGAGGCCTGTATGACGGGCCCGCACCGCCGCAGTCCCGGATCCTTCGGGTGGGGTGCGCTCGCAGGCGCCAGGCACGAGACCGGCAACCCGCCGTGCTTGTGGATAACTGGAACAAATGAAAGTGAGACCACGGCATGGCCGTCGTCACCATGCGTCAGCTCCTCGAGAGCGGCGTCCACTTCGGGCACCAGACCCGTCGATGGAACCCCAAGATGAAGCGCTTCATCATGACCGAGCGCAATGGCATCTACATCATTGACCTGCAGCAGTCGTTGACCTACATCAACGATGCCTACGAGTTCATCAAGGAGACCGTCGCCCACGGCGGCACCATCTTGTTCGTCGGCACCAAGAAGCAGGCCCAGGAGCCCATCGCCGATCAGGCGACCCGCGTCGGTATGCCGTACGTCACGTACCGCTGGCTCGGTGGCATGCTCACCAACTTCAACACGATCAGCAAGCGCCTGTCCCGTCTGAAGGAGCTCGAAGAGATCGACTACGCGGACGTTGCTGGATCCGGCCGGACCAAGAAAGAGCTCCTCGTGATGAAGCGCGAGAAGATCAAGCTCGAGAAGACCCTCGGCGGCATCCGCGACATGTCCAAGATCCCCTCGGCCGTGTGGATCGTGGACACCAAGAAGGAGCACCTCGCCGTCACGGAGGCGCGCAAGCTCAAGCTCCCGGTCATCGCGATCCTCGACACGAACTGCGACCCGGACGAGGTCGACTACAAGATCCCCGGTAACGACGACGCGATCCGTTCCGTCACCCTGCTCACCCGCGTGGTCGCCGATGCAGTCGCTGAGGGCCTGATGGCTCGCGCGGCGGCCCGTGGTGGCGGCGCGGCGGCCGAGGAAGGCGTCGTGGCTGTTGACGAGCCGATGGCCGAGTGGGAGCGCGAGCTCCTGGCTGGCGCTGAGGCTCCGGTTGCTGAGGCTCCGGTTGCTGAGGCTCCGGTTGCTGAGGCTCCGGTTGCTGAGGCTCCTGCCGCTGACGTCGTCGCTCCAGATGCCGAGGTCCCTGCTGTTGAGAGTCCGGCAGCTGAGGTTTCTGCCGCTGAGGTCGCTGCTGCTGAGGCTTCCGTTGCCGAGGCTGCCGCTGCTCAGGCTTCCGTTGCCGAGGCTCGTGCCGCTGAGGTCACCAAGGCCCGTGAGGCTGAGGTCGCCAAGGCTCGTGCCGCTGAGGCTCCTGCCCCTTCCCCTGCTCCAGCCGCTGAGGTCCCCGAGGCCTGAGCACCACTGCTGAACTACTGAAGAGTCAGCGCGCCGGGTCCGACCAGAGCTTGGTCGCACCCGGCGCGTACTCACGAAAGAGAGCGATAACGATGGCGAACTACAGCTCCGCTGATATCAAGGCGCTGCGCGAGTCGACCGGCGCGGGCATGATGGACGTCAAGAGGGCCCTGGACGAAGCAGACGGCGACCACGGCAAAGCTACGGAGATCCTGCGCGTCAAAGGTCTCAAAGGCGTCACCAAGCGCGAAGGCCGTTCGGCCATGAACGGCCTCGTCGCAGCCAAGGCCGGTAACGGTGTCGGCACCCTGCTCGAGGTCAACTGCGAGACCGACTTTGTCGCCAAGGGAGAGAGGTTCATCGCCCTGGCAGACCAGGTCCTGGCCCAGGCGGTCACGGTCAGCGCAACGAGCGCCGACGAGCTGCTCGCCAGTGACATGGGCGGCAAGACCGTCAAGGACGTTCTGGACGAGGCCAACGCGACCATTGGCGAGAAGATCGAGATCCGTCGTGTCGCGCGCCTCGAAGGCGGCCATGTCGTCTCCTATCTGCACAAGACCAGCCCGGACCTGCCAGCCCAGATCGGGGTCCTCGTGGCTACCGAAGGCGGCGACGAGGTGACGGCTCGCGACATCGCCATGCACATCGCGGCGTTCAGCCCCTCTGTCCTCTCCCGCGACGAGATCGACGCCGAGACGGTTGCCAACGAGCGTCGCGTCGCTCTGGCCACGGCCAAGGAAGAGGGCAAGCCCGAGGGGGCTCTGTTCAAGATCGTCGAGGGCCGGGTCAACGGCTTCTTCAAGGAGAACGTCCTGCTCGAGCAGCCCTTCGCCAAGGACGCCAAGAAGACGGTGGCCAAGGTGCTGGAGGAGTCCGGTGCGACGGCCAAGGCCTTCGCCCGGTTCCGCGTCGGATCCTGATCGGGTTGTGGAAGACTCACGCCAGATACCTCTTGTTCCTGCCCTGGGAGGCTGCATGACCACGGAAGCCACGCGCCCGACATACAAGCGGGTGCTGCTCAAGCTTTCTGGAGAGTCGTTCGGCGGCGGCAAGGTCGGGCTCGACCCTGACGTCGTGCGCGGGATTGCCGCCCAGATTGCCGAAGCGGCCAGCTCGGGAGTCGAGGTGGCCGTGGTCATGGGTGGTGGGAACTTCTTCCGGGGGGCTGAGCTCCAGGCACGTGGGATGGACCGCTCCCGAGCTGACTACATGGGCATGCTGGGCATCGTCATGAACTGCCTTGCACTGCAGGACTTCCTGGAGAAGGCCGGCGTCGCGACCCGCGTCCAGACCGCGATCACGATGGGTCAGATCGCCGAGCCCTACATCCCGCTGAGGGCGATTCGGCACCTTGAGAAGGGCCGTGTGGTCATCTTCGGTGCCGGCTTCGGCCTGCCGTTCTTCTCCACCGACACCGTTGCCGCCCAGCGGGCGCTCGAGATCCAGTGCGAGGTCGTCCTGCTGAGCAAGAACGGGGTGGACGGCGTCTACAGCGCCGACCCGCGAACCGACCCCAGTGCCAAGAAGCTCGACCGCGTCTCCTACGAGCAGGCGCTGCACCAAGGGCTGCGGGTCGCTGATGCAGCCGCCTTCGCGCTGTGCTCCGAGAACAAGCTGCCGATGGTCGTCTTTGGGATGGGAGGCGACGGCAACATTGCCAGAGCCATCCGGGGTGAGAAGATCGGCACGCTGGTTACTGCGGACGAGGAGCCCTGATGATCGACACGACCCTGCTCGAGGCCGGAGAGAAGATGGAGAAGGCCATCGAGGTTGCCAAGGAGGACTTCGCGACGATCCGCACAGGAAGGGCGAACGCGGGGATGTTCAACAAGCTCACCGTTGACTACTACGGGTCACAGACGCCGCTGCAGCAGCTGGCGTCCTTCCAGACTCCTGATGCCCGCACGATCCTGATCGCCCCCTTCGACAAGTCGTCGATGGCCGAGATCGAGAAGACGCTGCGCGACTCCAACCTGGGCATCAACCCGAACAACGACGGGACCGTCATCCGCGTCAACCTCCCACAGCTGACCGAGGAGCGTCGCAAGGAGTACATCAAGCTGGCGCGCGCCAAAGCCGAGGACGCCAAAGTGTCCATCCGCAACATCCGGCGCAAGGCCAAGGAAGAGATCGACCACCTGGTCAAGGACGGCAAGGTCGGCGAGGACGAGGGCGCCCGGGCCGAGAAGGAGCTCGAGTCCTCCACCAAGAGGCATGTCGACTACGTGGACGCCAGTCTCAAGGTCAAGGAAGCCGAGCTTCTCGAGGTCTGAGGCAGACCACGACACCAACGCATGTCGACACCAACGTCCTCCCGGAGCGAACGGCGCGCTGCGGGCGAAGCCGCCGGGACGAAACAAAGCCGCGTAGGGCGCAACCTCCCGATGGCGTTCGGCGTTGGCGTGAGCCTTGGCGTGGGCGTCATTGCCAGCCTGGTCTTCCGCAAGGAGGTCTTTCTCGGGGTCGTGGCCGTCGCCGTCTGTATCGGGGTGTGGGAGCTGCGCGAAGGGCTGGCCCAGGGGAAGATCAACGTCCCACTCGTGCCCACCATCGTCGGTGCGGTCACCATGATCACTGCCACGTTCGCCGGCGGTGGCCAGGCGCTCACGGTCTGCTTCGGTCTGACCTGTATCTCCATTCTGCTCTGGCGGATGGCCGACGGCCTGCACGATGCGATCCGGGACATCGCCGGGGGAATCTTCGTCGCGGCCTACGTGCCCTTGCTGGCGTCCTTCGCCGTCCTGATGCTGGCGGAGCAGGACGGCGTCAAACGCATCTTTGTCTTCATGATCATCACGATCTGCAGCGACGTCGGCGGATTCGCGGTCGGTGTCGTGCTGGGCAGGCATCCGATGGCGCCGTCGGTCAGCCCCAAGAAGTCGTGGGAGGGCGCCGCCGGTTCGGCAGTGGCCTGCGTGATCGCCGGTGTCGCCACCGTCATGCTCATCCTGGGAGGTCGCTGGTGGGTCGGCGTCGTCGTCGGCCTTGCCGTCGTGGTTTCTGCCACTGTGGGTGACCTGACCGAGTCGACCATCAAACGCGACCTCGGAATCAAGGACATGGGCAAAATCCTTCCCGGGCACGGCGGGTTCATGGACCGACTCGACTCACTTCTGTTCTCGGCCCCGGTCGTCTGGGCTCTCCTCTTGGCGTTTGTCCCCGTCGCCTGACCCCTGAGAGACTGTGCGCGATGTCCGTAACCCAAAGAAGTGGCCGACCCGAGCCGGGGCAGCTGATGTTCGAGGCTCCTGGACGGGGAAAGCCTCCGCAGCATCTCGCCGACCTTGACCCTGCAGAGCGCAAGGCCGCCGTCGAAGCGCTGGGGCACAAGGGGTTTCGGGCCAAGCAGCTGTCGACGCACTATTTCGAGCACCTGGTCGAGTTGCCCGAGGAGATGAGCGACCTGCCCAAGGCCATTCGCGAGGATCTGGTCTCACGGTTGTTACCCCCGCTGCTGACGACCGTCCGGACCGTCGAGGCCGACAGGGGAAGGACGATCAAGTCGGTATGGCGCCTGCATGACGGCGCTCTGGTCGAGAGCGTCCTGATGCGCTATCCGAAGCGGGTCACCATCTGCATCTCCAGCCAGGCCGGCTGTGGCATGAACTGCCCGTTCTGTGCCACGGGGCAGGAGGGGCTCACCCGCAACCTGTCGACGGCCGAGATCGTCGAGCAGGTGGTGCGTGCCGCGCGTTCCCTGAGGTGTGGTGACGTGGCTGGCGGCGCGGAGGGGTCACCGCTGAGGGTCAGCAACGTCGTCTTCATGGGTATGGGCGAGGCACTGGCCAACTACAGGGCAGCCATCGGCGCCATCCGACGGATCACCGACCCCTCACCCGACGGGCTGGGGATGTCGGCCCGAGGGATCACCATGTCGACCGTGGGCCTGGTCCCGGCCATCGACAAGCTCGCTGCGGAAGGCATCCCGGTCACCTTGGCGCTCTCGCTGCACGCCCCGGACGACGAGCTGCGCAACGAGCTGGTGCCGATCAACACCCGGTGGTCCATCGACGAGGCGATCGACGCGGCATACCGTTATTTCGAGGTGACCGGTCGTCGGGTGAGCATCGAGTATGCCCTGATCCGCGACGTCAACGACCAGGGCTGGCGCGCCGACCTGCTGGGCAAGTTGCTCAATGCCCGCGGCCGCGGCTGGGTGCACGTCAACCCGATCCCGCTGAACCCGACGCCCGGCTCCAGATGGACAGCTTCGGAGCGAGGTGTCGAGCGCGAGTTCGTTCGGCGGCTGCGCGCCCGGGGCGTCCCGACAACGGTCCGCGACACCCGCGGCTCGGACATCGACGGTGCGTGCGGTCAGCTGGCGGCCTCGACTGCCTGACCCGTTCAACGCCGCCGGAGCCGTTCACCGCATGAAGGTGACGGTTCGTCTCACCCCAAGGTGACCGGTGTGGCATACCAGGGCGATGGGGACGAAGATGCCGGTATGACCGAAGGTACCTATGCACGAGCCCATCGCCGCAGCATCGAAGACCCTGAAGGATTCTGGGGGGAGGCGGCCCGCGGCATCGACTGGGTCACCGAACCGACCAAGGTTCTGGATGACTCGCGACCCCCTTTCTACCGGTGGTTCCAGGGCGGTCAGCTCAACACCTGTTTCAACGCCGTCGACCGGCACGTACTCGCCGGACGGGGTGACCAGCCGGCAATTTACTACGACAGCCCCGTCACCGGGTCGTCTCGCACGCTGACCTACGCCGAGCTCCAGGACCAGGTGTCCCGCTTCGGGGGAGCATTGCGGGCCCTTGGTGTCGACAAGGGTGATCGCGTGGTCATCTATATGCCGATGGTGCCCGAGGCCGCGATCGCGATGCTGGCCTGCGCCAGGATCGGGGCGGTTCACTCCGTGGTCTTCGGCGGCTTCGCGCCTGGTGAGCTTGCGGCCCGGATCGAGGATGCCACGCCGAAGGTCGTGGTCATTGCCTCCTGCGGAATAGAGCCCAAGCGGGTTGTCCCCTACAAGCCGATGCTCGACGCAGCCATCGAGCGGTCGACCCACAAACCGGACCACTGCGTCGTGCTGCAGCGGGAGCAGGCCCCGGCAGAGATGGGACCGCGCGACCTGGACTGGTCCGTCCTGATGGATCCCGCGAGTGGGACGAAGTCCGAGTGCGTGACAGTGGAGGCGACCGACCCGCTCTACATCCTTTATACGTCGGGGACCACGGGACGGCCCAAGGGCATCGTGCGTGACAACGGTGGGCATGCGGTATCGCTGCACTGGTCGATGAAGAACGTCTATGGGATAGAGCCGGGTGAGGTCTTCTGGGCGGCCAGTGACGTCGGCTGGGTCGTCGGCCACTCCTACATTGTCTACGCCCCGTTGCTCGCCGGGTGCACGACGGTGATGTATGAGGGCAAGCCGGTCGGCACGCCTGACGCCGGTGCATTGTGGCGGGTCGCTGCGCAGTATGGCGTGTCCGCACTCTTCACTGCCCCAACGGCGATCCGTGCGGTCAAGAAGGAGGACCCTGACGGCTTGCTCATTGCCGGCCACGACCTCTCGAAGCTTCGCACCCTTTTCCTGGCCGGGGAGCGCCTTGACCCGGACACCTACTTCTGGGCGGGTCAGCGCCTCGGCATACCGGTGATCGACCACTGGTGGCAGACCGAGACCGGCTGGGCAATCGCAGCCAACTGCATCGGTCTGGAGCTTCTGCCCATCAAGGCGGGGTCCCCGACGGTGGCGGTCCCTGGCTACGACGTGCATGTTCTGGACGAGAAGGGCCAGCAGGTGACGCCCGGAACAGAGGGGGCGATCTGCATCAAGCTCCCCATGCCGCCGGGAACCCTTCCCACGCTGTGGCAGGCCGACGACCGTTACGTCGCCGAGTATCTCTCTGCCTTCGAGGGGTACTACCTGACAGGGGATGGCGGTTTTATCGACGAGGACGGGTATCTCTACGTGATGGGCCGTACCGACGACGTGCTGAATGTTGCCGGGCACCGGCTGTCCACTGGGTCGCTCGAGGCGGCACTGGCCGGTCACCCATCGGTCGCGGAGTGCGCGGTGATCGGGGTGGCTGACCAGCTCAAGGGTCAGGTGCCCAGGGCACTCGTGGTCCTGAAGGCCGGCGTCGACGTCTCGGGCGAAGGAGCTGTGGAGGCGCTGCAGGCCGAGCTGGTCCAGCGCGTTCGCGACGAGGTCGGAGCCGTCGCTGCGTTGCATCTGGTTGACGTCGTCGTGGCGTTGCCCAAGACCCGATCGGGCAAGATCCTGCGCAAGACCATGCGTCAGATCGCCGACGGCGGCTCTCCAGCGGTTCCGAGCACGATCGAGGATGCCTCCGTGCTGGAGGCACTGAAGCCCGTCCTGACGCGGGGGTGAGGTTCAGCCTCGGATCAGGGCAGGTTCAGACGGCGGTTGCTCAGATGTGGTTCTCGGCCTCGGTCAGGACTCCGCGCAGTCGCTGCTCGATATCGTCGAACTCGGGCTGGCCGATGATCAGCGGCGGCGCGAGCTGGATGACGGGGTCGCCGCGGTCGTCGGCCCGGCAGTAGAGCCCGGCGTCGAACAACGCCTTGGACAGGAACCCGCGTAGCAGGCGCTCGGACTCGTCGTCGTCGAAGGTCTCGCGGGTCGCCTTGTCCTTGACCAGCTCGATCCCGTAGAAGTAGCCCTCGCCACGTACATCGCCGACCAGCGGCAGGTCGAGCAGCTTGTTGAGGGTCGCGCGGAAACCGGGTGCGTTGTCCTTGACGTGCTGGTTGAGGCCCTCACGCTCGAAGATGTCCAGGTTGGCCATCGCGACGGCAGCTGAGACCGGGTGACCACCGAAAGTGTAGCCGTGGGGGAACATGGTGTGGCCGTGTTTGAAGGGCTCGAAAAGCCGGTCGCTGGCCATCATCGCGCCGATGGGGGAGTAGCCCGAGGTCATGCCCTTGGCGCAGGTGATGATATCCGGCTGGTAGCCGAAGTCGGTGCTGGCGAACATGCTGCCGATGCGTCCGAAGGAGCAGATGACCTCGTCGGATACCAGCAGCACGTCGTACTCGTCGCAGATCTCCCGGACCCGCTCGAAATACCCGGGCGGCGGCGGGAAGCATCCACCGGAGTTCTGCACCGGCTCAAGGAAGACGGCCGCGACGGTGTCGGGGCCCTCGAACTCGATCGCCTCGGCGATCCGGTCGGCGCAGTAGAGGCCGAATGCCTTGGGGTCGTCGCGAAGGTGCTCCGGCGCGCGATACAGGTTGGTGTTGGGGACTTTGTGGGCTCCGGGGACCAGCGGTTCGAAAGGCTCCTTGGCGAACGGGATGCCGGTGATGGACAGGGCGCCCTGCGGTGTGCCGTGGTAGGCGATGTTGCGGCTGATCACCTTGTACTTGCCCGGCTTGCCGGTGAGCTTGAAGAACTGCTTGGCGAGCTTCCAGGCAGACTCGACCGCTTCGCCGCCACCGGTGGTGAAGAAGACCCGGTTGAGGTCGCCTGGCGCGTCCGCCGCCAGACGTTCGGCCAGCTCGATGGCAGCAGGGTGCGCGTAGGACCACAGCGGGAAGAAGGCCAGCTCGCGTGCCTGTTTGGCTGCCGCCTCGGCGAGCTCCTCACGGCCGTGTCCGACCTGTACGACGAAGAGCCCGGCTAGGGCGTCGAGGTACTTTCGCCCCTGGTCATCCCAGATGTACGCGCCCTTGCCCTTGACGATGATGGGGACCGAAGCGCCAGCGCCGCCGGACTCCTTTGGCTCGTAGGTGGACTGACGCGTGAAGTGCATCCACAGGTGGTCGCGCGCAGCTTCGGCGTATGCCGTGCCGGCGGGTGTGGTGCCCGGCAGTCGGGTGGCGTTGTTGCTTGTCTCAGTGGTGCTCATCGTGTACCCCAGTTGTAGTGCTGTTTGTTGAGTTTCAGATAGACGAACGTCTCAGTGGAGGCCACCCCCGGAAGGGTTCGGATCCGCCGCGACAAGAGGTCGAGCAGCTCGTCGTCGTCCTCGCAGACGACTTCGATGATCAGGTCGAAACTGCCTGCCGTGGTGACGACGTAGTCCACCTCAGGCATCGCGGTGAGGCGGTCGGCGACCAGGTTCACGTCGCCCTCCGCACGGATCCCGACCATGGCCTGGCGGGTGAACCCGATCTGCAACGGATCGGTGACCGCGACGATCTGCATCACCTCGCTGTCCAGCAGGCGTTGAACGCGCGCCCGGACAGCTGCCTCGGAGAGCCCAACACTCTTGGCGATGGCCGCGTAGGACCGACGCCCGTCGGTCTGCAGGTGCTCGATGATCGACTTTGAGAGATCATCGAGGCCGACGACCCGCGCTTTGCGGTCGGCAACGCGGCCGTTGCCGATCTCTCGTCGTGGGCTCACGTGGTGATCGTGTCTGGTCCCACCCCCTCTTGGCAAGCCCCTACACGACGGAAATCGTTGTCGATCGGACAAGTTGACCACGAATTCAGCACTTTCTTTGGGCTATCCCTATGGAAACGGCCCTTCATGTGGTTAGAGTTCGATCACCGGAACCCGTCCCGACCAGGAGTGTCTCGTGAGCGCAAGCCCCCGCATCCTTCGCAACTTCGTCAACGGCGGGTACGTCGAGCCTGAGAGCGACGCGACCTCCGACATCATCAGCCCGGTCACGGCGAAGGTGGTCGCCACGGCGCCGGTGTCGTCCGCCGCAGAGGTGGACCGGGCGTATGCCGCGGCTGCCGCGGCCTTTGAGGTGTGGGGTGACACCACCCCCAGCCAGCGTCAGCAGGCGTTGCTGAAGTTCGCCGATGCCGTTGAGTCCCGCGCGGATGAGTTCGTGCACCTGGAGTCGGAGAATACGGGGAAGCCGTTTGCCCTCACGGCAAGCGAAGAGCTACCGCCGATGGTCGACCAGATCCGCTTCTTCGCCGGCGCCGCGCGGGTCCTGGAGGGACGATCGGCCGGGGAGTACATGAAGGGTCACACCTCGTGGATCCGTCGCGAGCCGATCGGTGTCATCGGCCAGGTCACTCCGTGGAACTACCCGATGATGATGGCCATCTGGAAGATCGCTCCCGCGCTCGCGGCCGGAAACACCGTTGTCCTCAAGCCCAGCGACACGACACCTGAGACCACGCTGCTCCTGGCGGAGATAGCCTCCGAGTTCCTCCCCGCTGGCGCGTTCAACGTCGTCACCGGCGACCGCGACACCGGACGCGCGGTCGTGGAGCACAAGACGCCGGCCATGGTCTCGATCACCGGCTCGGTCCGCGCCGGTATGCAGGTCGCGGAGAGCGCATCGCACGACGTCAAGCGGGTCCACCTCGAGCTCGGTGGCAAGGCGCCCGTGGTGGTCTTCGACGACGCGGATCTTGAGGCGGCCGTCGCAGCGATCGCGACCGCGGGCTACTTCAACGCCGGACAGGACTGCACCGCTGCCACTCGTGTCATCGCCGGGCCGCGGATCTATGACGACTTCGTCGCCAGCCTGGCGCAGTACGCCGGGTCCAGCGCCAAGGTCGGCCTGCCCGACGACGAGGACGCATTGTTCGGCCCGGTGAACAACGCCAACCAGCTCGCTCACGTCCAGGGGTTCCTCTCCAGGTTGCCGGACCATGCGACCGTCTCGGCCGGCGGCAGCCGGGTCAACGGGCTCGGGGACGGCTACTTCTTCGAGCCGACGGTGCTGTCCGGCCTTCGTCAGGACGACGAGGCGATCCAGCGCGAGATCTTCGGCCCGGTCATCACCGTGCAGAAGTTCTCGGACGAGGCCGAGGCGCTCGGCTGGGCCAACGGCGTCGAGTACGGACTGGCCAGCAGTGTCTGGACCAAGGACTTCGGCCGGGCAATGCGGATGTCGAGAAAAATGGACTTCGGCTGTGTTTGGATCAACACCCATATTCCTATCGTTGCCGAGATGCCCCATGGCGGTTTCAAGCACAGCGGCTACGGCAAGGACCTGTCGATGTACGGCTTCGAGGACTACACCCGCATCAAGCACGTGATGGCCAACATTGACAGCTAAGGCACGTTTTCCCAGGGTTACGCGTTTGCCGAGCACTATTAGCACACCAAGGAGCTACTCAATGAGCAATCAGGTTCCCTCGGTCTTCGAGGCGGCACTGGCCCGGGGCCTGGTCTCCCGGCGCACGGCGATGGCAGGCATGGCCGGCCTGGCCGGTGTTGCGAGCCTTGCGGCCTGCGGCTCGGCAGCCAAGAGCCCCACAGCGGGGGCGACGACGAAGGGCCTGGTCAAAGCAGCCACGGACCTGTCCGCCACGGAGAAGCTGGTGAACTGGTCGAACTGGCCGTCCTACATGGACGTGAACACGACGACCAAGAACCACCCGACGCTGGACGCTTTCACCAAGAAGACCGGGATCAAGGTCAACTACACCGAGGACTACAACGACAACAACGAGTTCTACGCCAAGGTGCGCCCCCTTCTTGCGGCCGGCGCCGACACCGGCCGCGACGTGTGGGTGAGCACGGACTGGATGGTGGCCAGGCTGATCCGGGAGAACTTCGTCCAGAAGTTCGACCTGGCCAACATCCCCAACCACGCCAACGTCGAGGATGCCCTTCTCAACGTGCTCTACGACAAGGGCCGGTTGTACTCCCTGCCCTGGCAGAGCGGGTTCACGGGAATCGCCTGGAACCCCAAGTCCACCGGCGGCAAGAAGATCGAGACCGTCGACCAGCTCCTCACCGATCCCAAGCTCAAGGGCAAGGTCACGTTGCTCACGGAGATGCACGACACCATCGGCCTCGTCCTGATAGCACTGGGCAAGGACCCTGCCAACTTCACCGATGCGGACTTCGACGCTGCCGTCGCCGAGATCCAGAAGGCCAAGGACGCCGGCCAGATCAAGGGGTTCACCGGCAACGACTACACCAAGCCGCTGGCCTCTGGCGATACGGCGGCCTGCATGGCGTGGACCGGCGACGTCGTCCAGCTCAAGGCGGACAATCCCAGCCTCGGCTATGCCCTGCCGACCGCGGGCTTCATGTACTGGTCGGACAACTTCGTGATCCCCAACCTGGCCAAGCACAAGAAGAATGCCGAGACGGTGATCAACTACTACTACGATCCTGCTGTCATGGCTCAGGTCGTCGACTACGTCAACTACATCTCGCCGGTCAAGGGGTCGAAGGCGGTACTGCTGAAGAGCGACCCCCCCGCGGCCGCAAACCCGCTGATCTTCCCCTCGTCTGCAGTCATTGCCAACGCGAAGATCTTCCGCCCGCTGACTGCCGCCGAGGAGACAAAATACAACCGTAAGTTCCAGGCGATCGTGACGGGGTGAGTGGTCGGTGACCGAGAAGACCTCTGGTGACCTGAAGCTGACCGGGGTCACAAAGCGGTATGAGACATTCACCGCGGTCGACAACCTCGACCTCGTCATTCCGCGCGGCTCGTTCTTCGCATTGTTGGGCCCCTCGGGGTGTGGCAAGACGACGACGCTGAGAATGGTTGCCGGGCTGGACCAGCCGACCATCGGCCAGATCTGGATCGGCGACCAGGACATCACCGATACCCGGGCCTATCAACGCAACGTCAACACGGTGTTCCAGAACTATGCGCTGTTTCCTCACCTCAGCATTCTGGAGAACGTCACCTTCGGTCTGCGTCGTCGCAAGGTCTCGGACTATAGGGCCCAGGCGATGGAGGCTCTCGAGCTCGTCCAGCTTGCCCACATCGCCAAGAAGAAGCCTCGGCAGCTCTCCGGTGGCATGCAGCAGCGGGTCGCGTTGGCCCGGGCCATCGTCAACCGGCCGGACGTCCTTCTGCTCGATGAGCCGCTGGGCGCCCTCGACCTGAAGCTCCGCAGGCAGATGCAGATCGAGCTCAAGCAGATCCAGTCCGAGGTCGGTCTGACCTTCGTCCATGTGACCCACGACCAGGAAGAGGCCATGACCATGGCCGACACCATCGCCGTCATGAACGGTGGGCGGCTCGAGCAGGTCGCTGATCCCGCAACGCTCTACGAACGTCCGACGTCGACGTTCGTGGCCAACTTCCTGGGGCAGTCCAACCTGCTGAAGGCGACAGTGAAAAGCCGGGCCGGAGCCACTGCTCAGCTCGATGTGCACGGCGTGAGCCTGCGTCTCCCGGTTGATCGTCTGAAAGAGACCACCACTGAGCTATGGCTCGGGGTGCGCCCCGAGAAGCTGCGACTGGTCGGGCCCACCAATGGGGACGGTGCCGACCAGAGCGCGAACCATCACGGCGAACAGAATCGGCTCAGCGGCGTTGTCGTCGATGCCTCGTTCACGGGGTTGGCGACCAACTACCTGGTCAAGCTTCCGTGGGGCCAGGAGCTGATGGTCGTGCAGCAGAACGACGGTGCGCCGTCGGCCGTCAGGGGGACGCAGGTGCACCTGGGCTGGGCTCCGGAGCACGGCTTTGCCCTCAACGCCGCTCAGGATGCGCATGCTGGCGCGCAGGATCAGGCCGATGACAGCGGAGCCATCTAGTGGTCGGGCAGCTGGTTGAGGGACCTGTCGTCACCGTGCAGCCCCCACGGCGACCCAGACGCAACTATGTGCCCTATCTTCTGCTGCTGCCCGGGCTTGCCTGGCTCCTGGTGTTCTTCGTCGTGCCGATGCTCTCGCTGGCGTCACAGTCACTACAGACCGGCAGCGTGGAATCGGGCTACGTGCAGACCTGGAACTTCCAGACCTATGTTGACGCGCTGTCGCGGTACTGGCCACACTTCGCGCGGTCGCTGCTGTTTGCAGGCACTGCCACGGTGTTCACGCTGATCCTTGCCTATCCGCTGGCGTACTTCATGGCACAAAAGGCGGGCAGGTGGAAGAACATCCTGCTGGTGCTGGTGATCGCGCCCTTCTTCACCAGCTTCCTGATCCGCACACTGGCCTGGCAGACGATCCTCTCCGACAACGGGCTGGTGACGGGCTTGGCTCGTTCGACCCACTTCACCGATCTGTTGCAGCTGATGAACCTGACCAGCAACGACTCGCTCCTGAACTCACGGTTCGCCGTCATCGCCGGTCTGACCTACAACTTCCTCCCGTTCATGATCCTGCCGCTCTACGCCAGCCTCGAACGCCTCGACCACAGCCTCATCGAGGCCGCCGGGGATCTTTATGCCACGCCGATCCAGACGTTCTGGAAGGTCACCTGGCCGCTGTCCCTGCCAGGGGTCGTAGGCGGCACCTTGCTGACCTTCATACCGGCAGCAGGTGACTTCATCAACTCCCGGCTGCTCGGGAACACCCAGACCGTCATGATCGGGCAGGTCATCGACTCGCAGTTCCTCCAGGTTCAGGACTATGCGGTGGCGGCCGCCCTGTCCTTCGTGCTGATGGCTGTGATCGTGGTCATCGTGGCCCTTTACGTCCGGCGTGCCGGCACCGAGGAGCTGGTCTGATGCGCTGGCTACGGTCACATCTGGTGGGTATCGCCGCGCTGGCCGTGCTGGCCTATCTGCTGATTCCCAACCTCGTGGTGATCATCTTCTCGTTCAACAAGCCTGCAGGGAGCTACAACTACGAGTGGCAGCGGTTCTCCCTCAATGCCTGGTTGAACCCGTGTGGCACGCCCGGCATCTGTGACTCGCTCGGGCTCAGCCTGAAGATCGGGTTGACCGCCACCATCGTGGCGACCGTCCTCGGGACCATGGTCGCCTTCGCCATCGGCCGGAACCGCTTCCGGGGTCGCTCCTCGGTCAACCTGCTCATCTTCCTGCCAATGGCCACCCCCGAGGTCGTGATGGGCTCCAGCCTGCTGACCCTGTTCATCGCGCTGGGCATCGCGCCCGGCACACCGACCATCCTGATCGCGCACATCCTGTTCTGTATTTCTTTCGTGGTCGTCACGGTCAAGGCGCGAATCGCCTCCCTCGACCCCCGGCTGGAGGAGGCGGCGGCGGACTTGTTCGCCACCCCCACCCAGGCTTTCATGAGGGTGACGTTGCCGCTGGTTGCACCAGGTATCGCGGCCGGCGCGCTACTGGCCTTCTCGCTGTCCTTCGATGACTACATCATCACGAACTTCAATGCGAGTCCGAGCTCGGTCACCTTCCCGATGTTCGTCTGGGGTGCGGCACAACGGGGGACTCCCGTGCAGATCAACGTCATTGGCACCGTGATGTTCATGGCTGCACTGCTTCTCGTTGCTGGTGGCCAGCTGATCAGCAACCGTCGTGCCCGGGCGGTCGTCTAGCCCCAACAAGGGTGTCCAGCACCAACAAGTCGGTCATCAAGGGAGTTTCCACCGTGCGCATTCTCGTTGTCGGCTCAGGAGGAGTGGGAGATGCCTTCGCCCGCATCGCTGTCCAGCGAGACTTCTTCGAGCTGCTGGTCATGTCTGACTATGACGAGACGAGGGCGTCGGCAACCGTTGCCGCTGCCTCGGCTCGAAGGCGGGGCGAGGGGCGCCTCTTGGCGGCCAAGGTCGATGCGTCTTCGAGTGCGTCGGTCGCGGCGCTGGCGCGCGAGCACTCGATAACCCACATCCTCAACGCCGTGGACCCGCGGTTCGTGATACCGGTTTTTGAGGGCGCCCTCGCTGCCGGCGCAGACTATCTCGACATGGCCATGAGCCTCTCGACGCCGCACCCCGAGCGGCCGCACACCGAACCGGGCGTCAAGCTCGGCGATGACCAGCTCGCCGCGACGCAGCGCTGGGAGGAGGCCGGTCGCCTGGCGCTTGTCGGGATCGGGGTCGAGCCGGGGCTCTCCGACGTCTTCGCCCGGTACGCAGCCGACCACCTCTTCGGCCAGATCGAGGAGCTCGGGACCCGTGATGGATCCAACCTGGTGGTTCGGGACGACAAGGGCGAGGAGGTCTTCGCACCGAGCTTCTCGATCTGGACCACCATCGAGGAGTGCCTCAACCCCCCGGTGATCTGGGAGAAGGACAGGGGCTGGTTCACCACCGCGCCGTTCAGCGAGCCTGAGGTGTTCGACTTCCCCGAAGGCATCGGCAAGGTCGAGTGCGTCAACGTCGAGCACGAGGAGGTCTTGCTCATGCCTCGCTGGGTCGACGCCAGGCGCGTGACCTTCAAGTACGGCCTCGGCGGCGACTTCATCGGGGTGCTCAGGACGCTGCATGCGCTCGGCCTGGACCGAACGCAGAAGGTGAGTGTCGGCGGCATACAGGTCTCACCGCGGGACGTGGTCGCAGCGTGCCTGCCCGATCCCGCGACCATAGGTCCCAGGATGACGGGCAAGACGTGCGCAGGTCTTTGGGTGACCGGCACCGGCAAGGATGGCTCGGCGCGCGAGGTCTACCTCTACCACGTGGTGGACAACGAGTGGGCGATGCGTGAGTACGGCGCACAGTGTGTGGTGTGGCAGACCGCGGTCAATCCCGTTGTGGCACTTGAGCTCTTGGCAACAGGGGCCTGGAAGGGCACAGGCGTACGTGGTCCAGAGTCCTTCGATGCCGTGCCGTTCCTCGACCTGCTCAAGGCCCCGCAGCCCGGTGGCTATGGCTCTGCATGGGGCATCGAGGAACGGCAGCCAGGATCAGCCCGGCCAGGATCAGCGCAGCCAGGGTCAGCGCCATGACGCGATACGGCCCGCAGTTCGGACCAGACATTACCTTCCTGGGCGTGCCGCGTTGTGACCTCGAAGAGCCGGCGACATATGCCGACGCGGACGTTGTGATCCTCGGGGCACCCTTTGACGGTGGCACCTCCCATCGCCCGGGCGCCCGCTTCGGCCCGATGGCAATCCGGATGACGGACTACCTGCCGCACGATGGTTCGCGCCCGAGCCTCGCGCTTCGCACCGACGGCCTGGTGGACCTCAAAGTGGTCGATGGCGGAGACGTAGAGATGTACTCCGGCGACATCGAGACGGCACTGCCGGCTCTCGAGGCAGCCGTCGAGAAGGTGACCCGCGCCGGCGCCATACCCATCGTGCTCGGTGGTGACCACTCCATCGCGTTTCCGGATGCCAAGGGCGTCGCCAACGTGCTTGGCCAAGGCCGGATCTCGATGCTCCACTTCGACGCGCACGCCGACACTGGCGACATCGAGTTCGGCTCGCTGTGGGGTCATGGCCAACCCATGCGCCGCCTGATCGAGTCCGGGGCCCTCCGTGGCGACCGCTTCCTGCAGATCGGGCTGCGCGGCTACTGGCCGCCTCCCGAGACGTTGGACTGGATGGCGATCCAGGGGATGCGCTCCTACGAGATGACCGAGATTGGCCGTCGCGGGCTCCAGCAGTGTCTGACCGAGGCCTTTGTCATCGCGATGGACCAGTGCGATGGAGTGTTTCTCTCCGTCGACATCGACGTCTGCGACCCTGGCCATGCTCCGGGCACCGGCACGCCGGAGCCTGGCGGCCTCTCCGCCCGGGAGCTGCTGGACTCGGTCCGGCGGATCTGTCTCGAACTACCAGTCGTGGGTGTCGATGTCGTCGAGGTCAGCCCGCCCTATGACCACTCCGACATCACCGCTGCCCTGGCCAACCGCGTGGTCCTGGAGGCGCTGTCGGCCATCGCCCGTCGACGCCAAGACCTCCGTGACGCAACCACCTGGAACCCGGATCAGCCGCTACTGGATGGTCGCTGACCCAGGCCACGATCAGCCGTTCGGCCAGACCTTCTCCAACCTCCGACGACACTGGATGTCCTCGTGGTGCAATGCAGACATGACGACTGAGCGACTGCAGACGCTGCACAGTGTCCTGGACGAGACCGACGACCGACTCAAGGCGGGTGAGTCCGTCGCAGGCCAGGTCTGGCCCTCCGGCTTCGGCTCGCTGGACGTCGCGCTGACCGGCGGCTTCCGCTCCGGTGAGCTGACCCTGCTGGGTGGCCCGCCCGGTCTGGGCAAGACCACGTTCGCCCTGCAGGCGATTCGCAACCTCCTGGCATTGGGCCGCCACTGCGTCTACTTCTCCTACGAGCACGACACCCAGTCTGTGCTCGAGCGCTTCCTCGTCATGGAGGCGGCTCTGATCGCCGGGTCAACCGCGGTCATGCTGCCCCGCATCCGTCAGGCGTTCGAAGCGCGACATGGGTCCGACCTGACCCTTGAGGAGCGACTCGCCGGCACCGAGGGTGGGGCCGAGGCCGTTGATGCGCTTCAGGGCTACGGCGCGCTGCTGCACATCCACCGTTCCAGCGGGTCCCATACAGATGTCGAAGCCATGAGGGCAGTCATCGAAGAGATCCGTATGGACACAGGTCAGACACCCTTCGTGGTCGTCGACTACCTCCAAAAGGTCTATGTCGCCCCACCGGGCGAGGAACGGCGCCGGGTCCCGCGCATGTCGGAGGACAACCGGGTGACGGTGGTTGTCGAGGGGCTCAAAGACATGGCCCTGGAGATGGGCGTGCCGGTGCTCGCCCTCGTCGCGGTCGACAAAAGCGGCCTCGACGCCGGCAAACGGGTCAGGCTCAGGGACCTGCGCGGGTCATCAGCCCTTGCCCACGAGGCAGATGTGGCACTCATCATGAACGACAAGTTCGACGTCGTGGCCCGGCATCACCTCATGTACAACCTGACCAATGCCGAGACGTATCGCGAGTGGGTGGTCATCAGCATCGAGAAGAACCGCAACGGGGTGGACAAGGTGGACCTCGAGTTCCAAAAGCGCTTTGACCACAGCATGTTCGACTCGGACGGCTCGAGTGTCACCGAGCAGCTGATCGACGAGCGGATCTTCGTCGGTTAGCGCCCGGAGGAGGTCAGGGCAACGGGTGACGGACAATGGGTCAGTGACTCCACAGCGCAGCATCGTCATCCTGGGCTCCACAGGTTCCATCGGCAGCCAAGCGCTTGAGGTCGTCGCGGCGAACCCGGATCGCTTCCGGGTGAGAGCGATCAGCGCAGGCGGCGGCAGGCTCGACCTCCTGGCCCACCAAGCCGTGGCGTTGGGAGTCGAAGCCGTCGGTGTGGCCCGTGGCACGCGAGATGTCGTTGCTGCGGCGATTCACCAGGTGGCCGGTGCGGCCGGGCGTCAGGGTTTCGCTCCGGACATCTTTGTCGGTCCGGCCGCCAACACCGATCTGGCCTCGAGCGGGGCCGATGTGGTTCTCAACGGCATCACTGGCTCTATCGGCCTGCGCCCGACCCTTGCCGCGCTGGCGGCCGGCAGCACCCTGGCGCTGGCCAACAAGGAGTCGCTGATCGTGGGTGGCTCGTTGGTCAAGGCCGCCGCGGAACCCGACCAGATCGTTCCCGTGGACAGTGAGCACAGCGCTCTGGCCCAGTGTCTGCGCGCCGGCAGGGCCGATGAGGTTCGCCGCCTCATCGTGACCGCCAGCGGAGGGCCTTTCCGCGGCAGGACCCGGGCCCAGCTCGGAACCGTGACACCTGAGCAGGCGCTTGACCACCCGACCTGGGTCATGGGGCCCGTCGTCACGACTAACTCCGCAACGCTGGTCAACAAGGGCCTGGAGGTCATCGAAGCCCATCTGCTCTTCGACATACCGTTCGAGCGGATCGACGTCGTGGTGCACCCCCAGTCGGTGGTCCACTCAATGGTGGAGTTCATCGACGGGTCCACCATGGCGCAGGTCTCGCCGCCGGACATGCGACTGCCCATCGCTCTGGGACTGTCCTGGCCCGACCGGGTCGACGGTGCCGTCCCTGCCTGCGACTGGACCCGGGCGGCTGCGTGGGAGTTCTCACCGCTGGATGAGGAGGCATTCCCGGCAGTCGCCCTTGCCCGCAGGGTAGGGGTGGCGGGCTCATGTTTCCCCGCAGTATTCAACGCCGCCAACGAGGAGTGCGTGAGGGCGTTCCTCGGCGGCCGCATCCGGTTCCTCGACATCGTCGACACGATCGAACGACTTGTCGACGAGTGGAGCTCCCAACCTGAGAACGTTTCGGATCCGTTGGACGTTGAGACCGTATTGCGCGCCGAATCATGGGCGCGAAAACGCGCCCATGAAGTTCTGGGCCTTAGCGGAAGTGAGACGCTGGTCTCGTGATGTACCTCCTGGGTGTTCTCTTTGTCGCAATCGGTGTCAGCGTCTCCATCGCGCTGCACGAGGTCGGCCACCTCCTTCCTGCCAAGAAGTTCGGCGTCAAGGTCACCCAGTACATGGTCGGCTTCGGCCCGACCGTCTGGTCCCGCAAGCGTGGGGAGACCGAGTACGGCCTCAAGGCGGTTCCGTTGGGTGGATACATCCGGATGATCGGCATGTTTCCACCCAAGCCTGGCGCGGACCCCTCGATCTTGCGCTCGTCCAGCACAGGCCGTTTCTCCCAGCTCATGGACCAGGCCCGCGAAGAGTCCATGGAACAGGTCAAGCCCGGGGACGAGAACCGGGTCTTCTACAAGCTGTCAGCCCCCAAAAAGCTGGTGGTCATGCTGGGTGGGCCGACCATGAACCTGATCATCGCCGTGGTCCTGCTCACCGGAATCTTCACCCTCTATGGCATGGGTCAGATCACATCCCGGGTCAGCTCGGTGTCGCAGTGTGTCCAGACCACGCCCGCCAGCGGCACCGGACCTCAGACGTGCTCGCCCTCGGACCCACAGGCGCCGGCCAACCTCGCGGGAATCCGTCCTGGTGATCGCATCATCTCGCTTGCTGGTCACCAGGTCAGCACGTGGGATGACGTCCGTGCCCTGATCCGGCCCAACGGGGGCCGTCAGATCGGCGTCATCGTTGAGCGGAACGGCAAGCAGCTGGACCTGAAGGCGACGCCGATCCTCAACAACGTGCCAAGGTACGACGCTGCCGGCAGCCCTGTTGTGGGTGCTGACGGCAAGGCCCTGACCGATCGCGTTGGGTTCATGGGTTTTTCGCCCAGCGCAGAGATCGTGAGGCAGCCTCTCACCGCGGTCCCGTCACTGATCGGCGATCAGGTCGCCCGCACTGCCGGCGTGGTAGTACGGATCCCGCAGAAGATGGTCGGCATCGCCCAGGCAGCCTTCAGCAACGGGCCGCGTGACCCCAATGGCCCCATGTCCGTGGTCGGAGTGGGGCGGGTTGCCGGCGAGGTCGCCGACGGGCAGCTCTCCGGGGTGGCCGACTCGAGCTCCTCCAAGTTCGTCGTCCTGCTCAGCCTGATCGCCTCGCTCAACATTGCCCTGTTCGTCTTCAACCTCATCCCGCTGCTGCCCCTGGATGGCGGACATGCCGCTGGCGCTCTGTGGGAGGGGCTCAAGAGGCAGGTCGCCAGGCTCCGTGGACGCCCGAACCCGGGCTACGTCGACGTCGCCAAGGCTCTCCCCGTGGCCTACGCCGTGTCCGTCGCGCTGATCGGCATGTCGGTCCTGCTGATCTATGCCGATGTGGTTAACCCGATCAAGCTCGGCTGATCGCAGTTCTTCCCGTTGGTGGGAGATACTCGACTCATGACGGTTTCTCTTGGCATGCCGCCCTTGCCGGCCCCTGTTGTCGCACCTCGACGCATCTCCCGCAAGATCAAGGTTGGCGCGGTTGATGTCGGCGGGGGCGCCCCCATCTCGGTGCAGTCGATGTGCACGACACCTACCACCGATGTCGACGCGACCCTGCAACAGATCGCGGAGCTGACCGCAACTGGATGCGACATCGTGCGGGTTGCCTGCCCGACCCAGGATGACGCCGATGCCCTGCGCGAGATCGCCAAGAAGAGCCAGATCCCCGTCATCGCCGACATCCACTTCCAGCCCAAGTACGTCTTTGCCGCGATCGACGCCGGCTGCGCTGGGGTACGGGTGAACCCCGGAAACATCCGAAAGTTCGATGACCAGGTCAAGCAGATCGCCCGGGCGGCCCAGGACGCGGGTGTCTCGATCCGGATCGGGGTCAACGCGGGATCTCTTGACCCCCGCATCATGGCCAAGTACGGCAAGGCCACTCCCGAGGCTCTCGTCGAGTCGGCCATCTGGGAGGCGAGCCTGTTCGAGGAGCACGACTTCCACGACTTCAAGATCTCGGTCAAGCACAGCGACCCGGTCGTCATGATCCGGGCCTACGAGCAGCTCGCGGCTCGCGGCGACTGGCCGCTACACCTCGGGGTGACCGAGGCCGGCCCTGCATTTCAAGGGACAGTCAAGTCGTCGGTCGCCTTCGGAGCGTTGCTGGCTAAGGGAATCGGTGACACGATCCGGGTTTCGCTGTCGGCCCCGCCGGTTGAGGAGATCAAGGTCGGCAACCAGATCCTGCAGTCCCTGAACCTGCGTCCGCGCAAGCTGGAGATCGTCTCGTGTCCTTCGTGCGGCCGGGCCCAGGTCGACGTCTACACCCTGGCTGAGCAGGTGAGCGCAGGGCTGGATGGGCTGGAGGTCCCCCTCCGGGTTGCGGTCATGGGCTGTGTCGTGAACGGCCCTGGTGAGGCACGTGAAGCCGATCTTGGTGTCGCCTCCGGCAATGGCAAGGGCCAGATCTTCGTCAGGGGCGAGATCATCAAGACGGTTCCGGAGTCCCAGATTGTCGAGACCCTGATCGAGGAGGCCATGCGGCTGGCCGAAGAGATGGGCGAGCCGGTCGACGCCGAAGGGGCGAGCTCTGGCCCTGTTGTCACTGTCGGTTGAGGAGGGCCTGAGGCGTGCTGGGCACCAAGAGTCCCGTCCGCGCACTGACCACGGCCGACCGTGACCAGGCGCTGGAGGTCTGCGCGCGCGATACCCGCACCAATGTCTTTGTGGCGGCACGCATCCTGGAGGGTGCGCTGGCGACCTCCCCCGGTGCCTTGCTCGGCTACGCCGGGGACGGGAGCCTGCAGGCGATCTGCTGGGCATCGGCCAACCTGGTGCCCGTGGGGTGCGACGACCCGGCCCTCGCTGCTTTTGCCGCGAAGCTGCGCCGATGGCGGCGTCAGTGCTCTTCCGTGTTCGGGCCGGCGGACATGGTGCTGCCGCTCTGGGAGCAGCTTCGGCCGACATGGGGGGAGCCGCGGGACGTGCGCGCCTACCAGCCGGTTCTGGCCACTGCCGGGCCGCTCCCCACCGGTGTGACCTGCGATCCCCGGGTTCGTCGGGCGCGCTTCGATGAGGTCGACCTGGTGCTGCCCGCCGCGGCGGCCATGTTCACCGAAGAGATCGGCTATCCGCCGTACTGGGGCTCGCGTCATGCCTACCGTCAGGGCATCGAGAGCCTGATCCGCCAGGGGCACACGTTCGTGCGGGTCGACGATGGTGAGGTCGTGTTCAAGGCCGACGTCGGTTCAGTGGCTCTTGGGGTGGCGCAGATCCAGGGCGTCTGGGTGGCGCCGCGATGGCGTGGGCAAGGGCTTGCCGGACCCGCCATGGCAGCGGTCGTCGGGCAGGTTCTGACGGAGATCGCCGGTGTGGTGACGCTGTACGTCAACGACTTCAACACGCCGGCCCGGGCCACATACGCGCGGGTCGGCTTCACCGAGATCGGACGCTTCGCCACCGTCCTGATGTAAGGAGAGCCATGACCAAGCTGCCGAAGGACCTCCTTGGACTTGCCGTGTTGTTCTCCGCCTCAGGCGTCATGCACCTTGTCCGGCCACAGATCTTCGAGACCATCGTGCCGCGGCAGCTGCCGGAACGTCGAGGCCTTGTCTACGCCTCCGGCGTCGCCGAGCTCGCCTGCGCTGCCGCCATCCTGCACCCGCGGACGCGCAGGGCGGCCGGCTGGGCCAGCGCTGCGCTGCTCACCGCCATCTTTCCTGCCAATGTCCAGATGGCAGTGACCGAAGGAAAGCGGGCCAGCCGTGGCACCGGCAGTCGGGGCAGGCAGGTTGCCGCGCTCGTCCGGCTGCCGCTGCAGATTCCGTTGATCCGAACCGCGCTCAAGGCCGCAAGGGGCCTTTGAGAGCGAAACTGCCGTGACCACGTCGCCGGCCTGCGGATATCCTCACGGAGTCCGGCGCGCCACTGTGTCGGACCAACCCGAGGAGATCTCGTGTCAACGCCGGTCCTGCACATGTCGACCCTGTTCCTGCGAACCCTGCGCGAGGACCCGGCCGATGCTGAGCTGCCCAGCCACCGGTTGCTGGTCCGTGCCGGATACATCCGTCGGGTCGCACCCGGCATCTACACCTGGCTGCCCCTCGGCCTGAGGGTGCTGCGCAACATCGAGGCGATCGTGCGCGAGGAGATGGACGCCATCGGCGCCCAGGAGCTGAGCTTTCCTGCGCTCCTTCCCAAAGAGCCGTTCGAGACCACCGGACGCTGGACTGAGTACGGCGACAACATCTTCCGGCTCAAGGACCGCAAGGGCGCGGACTACCTGCTCGGACCGACGCACGAAGAGATGTTCACGCTGACGGTCAAGGACCTCTACGGCTCCTACAAGGATCTGCCTCTCTCGATCTACCAGATCCAGACCAAGTATCGCGACGAGGCGCGTCCGCGCGCGGGTCTCCTGCGCGGCCGCGAGTTCATCATGAAGGACTCGTACTCATTCGATGTCGATGAGGCGGGTCTGCAGGCCTCCTATGACGCGCATCGGGGTGCCTACATCAAGATCTTCGACCGCCTCGGGTTCGACTACGTCATCGTCAAGGCAACGTCCGGTGCCATGGGGGGCTCGGCATCCGAGGAGTTCCTCGCGACGGCTGAGAACGGTGAGGACACCTACGTTCGCTGCACCTCGTGCGACTACGCGGCGAACGTCGAGGCCGTCCAGGTGCCGGTTCCGCCCGTTTTTTCGTATGACGGAGTACCTGCGGCTCACGTCGAGGACACTCCTGACACTCCGACCATCGCGACCCTGGTTGACCACCTCAATGAGGCATTCCCACGCCCGGATCGCCCGTGGCAGGCCAGCGACACCCTCAAGAACGTTCTGGTGATGGTGGTCCATCCGGACGGCCGTCGTGAGCCCCTGGCGATTGGTGTTCCAGGTGACCGCGAAATCGACGAGAAGCGGCTGGGCGCCCAGCTCGAGCCGGCTGAGATCGAGGCGTTCGACGAGGCCGACTTCGCCAGGCACCCAGTCCTTGCCAAGGGCTACATGGGCCCCGAGGTGCTGGGCGAGGAGGCCAAGTCCGGGATCAGGTTCCTGGTGGACCCCCGAGTCGTGGAGGGAACCCGCTGGGTTACAGGGGCGAACGCCCCCGGCCACCACGTGATCGACCTTGTGGCAGGGCGCGACTTCACGGCCGACGGCACCATCGAGGCCGCAGAGGTGCGCGACGGTGACGAGTGCCCCAACTGCGGGCGGCCTCTGGAGACAGCCCGCGGCATCGAGATGGGCCACATCTTCCAGCTCGGACGCAAGTACGCAGAAGCGCTGGAGCTGAAGGTTCTTGACCGTAACGGCAAGCTCGTGACCGTGACCATGGGTTCCTACGGCGTGGGCGTCAGTCGTGCTGTTGCCGCTGTGGCGGAAGGCTGTCACGACGAGCTGGGCCTGGTCTGGCCCCGCGAGGTCGCACCGGCTGACGTTCACCTGGTGGCCACCGGCAAGGACGATCAGGTCTTTGCCAAAGCCGCAGAGCTAGCCGATGCCCTTGCGGAACAGGGGATCTCGGTCATCTACGACGACCGCGTGAAGGTCTCGCCTGGGGTGAAGTTCAAGGACGCTGAGCTGATCGGAGTGCCGACGATCCTCATTGTCGGCAGGGGCCTTGAGTCGGGCACGATTGAGATCAAGGATCGTGCGACCGGCGATCGGACCGAGGTGCCCGTTGGCGATATCGTCCAGGCGGTCGTGTCCGAGGTGCGCGGCTCAGGGCACTGATGGGCCGATCCGTGCCCCGACTGCGTGCGGTCATCTTCGACTGGGGAGGGACCCTCACGCCGTGGCACAGTGTTGACCTCGCCGAACAGTGGGCGGTGTACGCCCGAGCCGTTCATGGCGGGGACGAGCGGGCCAGTGCCGGCCTTGCGGCCCGCATCTTCGCCGCCGAGGAGGCCGCGTGGCAGCGGGCGCGCACCGGACAGGGCAGTGCCCACCTTGATGACCTGTTGCGTGAGGTGGGACTCGACCCGGGCGACCCCTCACAGGCGGTGGCAATGGCGGCATACCGGCAGTTCTGGGAGCCCCACACGCTCACTGACGAGCAGGTGCGGCCACTCTGGGAGGGGTTACGCGAGAGGGGAATTCGCGTCGGAGTCCTTTCCAACACGATCTGGTCGCGGGAATACCATCGCGGAGTTTTCGAGCGTGATGGAGTCCTCGACCTTATTGACGCCGACGTCTACTCCAGCGAGATGGCCTGGACCAAGCCGCATCCGCAGGCGTTCCGTGAGGCGGCTGCTGCCCTCGGTATTGAGCCGGCTGAGGCGGTCTATGTGGGAGACCGGCCGTTCGAGGACGTTCACGGCAGCCAGCAGGCCGGAATGCGCGCCATCTGGGTCCCGCACTCAGAGATCCCTTTGACACAACAGGTCTCGGTGGACGTGGTGCCGGAAGGCGTCGCCCGTGAGCTGCTCGACGTCCTCGGCATCGTGGACTCCTGGCTGTCGGCGTGAAGGACCCCTCCACCACGACGCTCCTGCTCATGTCTCTGGCCGCGGTCTGCGCGGGATGGGTCGACGCGGTCGTCGGCGGCGGCGGGCTGATACAGCTCCCGGCGCTGCTGCTGGGGTTCCCACAGGCCGCACCGGTTCAGATTCTGGCGACCAACAAGCTCGGCTCGATCTGCGGTACCTCAGTGAGTGCAGTGACCTACTACCGCCGCGTGAAGCCCGACCCCAAGACCGTGATCCCGTTGGCACTGCTGGCATTTGGTGGTTCGCTGATCGGGGCCGTACTTGCTTCGCACATCCCCAAGGCTGCCTTCGACCCGATCATCCTGGTCGTGCTGATCGGGGTCGGGACCTATACGCTGCTCAACCCGAAAATGGGCCTGGAGACCAAGCTTCGCTTCTCGGGTCGTCGCCACGTGCTGGCCGCAACCGGGGTCGGCTTGCTGATCGGCATCTATGACGGTGCGTTGGGCCCCGGCACGGGCTCGTTCTTCGTGTTCGCCCTCGTTGGCCTGCTCGGCTACGCCTTTCTGGGGGCCAGCGCAAAGGCGAAGATCGCAAACTTCGCCACCAACCTGGCGGCTCTGGTCATCTTCGTCCCGGCCGGGGCGGTGATGTGGAAGGTCGGCCTGCTCATGGGTCTGGCCAACCTGACCGGAGGTTACGTCGGCGCTCGCACCGCCATGGCATGGGGCGCGGGTTTCGTCCGGATCGCGTTCGTCATCGTCGTCAGTGGGTTCATCGTCAAGATCGGCCTTGATGTGATCGCCCAGCTTGGCTGATCGGGAGGAGTCAGGTCGGGCGCGCCAGTGCTGCAGACAGCTCTTCGGGCGTCGTGACCGGAAGGTCACAGACGAAGCCCCGACACACGTATGCCGCGACGCCGCCGTCCACCAGGGGCCGGTCGGCCAGGAGCGGAGCCCCGCGCTCGTCAGGCGAACCATGCGCAATGACCAGGCCAGGGGAGGTGCTCGCTCGTGCAACGCGCAGCATCTCGGCCGCGATTGGCCCGTGGCCGACAATGGCTACTTGTTGAGGACCGGCCGCCATCGCTTCCGCCACGGCCAGCGTCCAGCCGGCGAAACGGGGGTCCTGCGTGGCAAGACCGGCTGCCGCTTCAACAGCAGCTTCGGCCGCCTCGCGGTTGGCCGAGGACCCCGTGAGTGCCGAATGCGTCAGGAGCGCGCCGCTGAGCGCGGCCTGGCCGGATGGCTCGGCGTTGTCAGCGGCGCTGCGCGGCCTGGTGAACAGCTGCTCGGCGTCATCCGAGGCGTCGAAGAAGCCACCTCGCCCGTCGGCGAAGTGGGTCAGAGCCGTTTCAAGGAGATCTCCGGCGGCCGCCAGCCACGTGGGTTGCCCGGTGGCCTGGTGAAGGGTCAGCAGGCCCTCGGCCAGGTTGCCATAGTCGTCCGCGGCCCCGATCGCGGTTCCGACCACACCCTGGCGTGAGGCCCGGCGCAGCCTTCCGTCAACCACATGCACCTCGACGAGGAAGTTCGCGCACTTCTGGGCGGCGCTCAGGTAGGTCGGGTCGCCAAGGAAAACGCCAGCCTCGCTCAGGGCGGCGATGGCGAGGCCGTTCCAGCCGGTGACAACCTTGTCGTCCCGTGCGGGTTGTGGCCGTAGATGCCGCGCGTCCAGCAGTCGTCGTCGGATGGCGTCCCACCACGGTGGGTCGTCGGGTTCAGAGCGAAGCTGCAGGGTCGACGAACCGTGTTCAAAGGTCCCGGAGCCGGTGACCGCGAGCAGCGCGGCGGCTCGGGGTCCATCTCCCTCGCCGAGCACATCGACAAGCTGCCTGGGCGTCCACGCGTAGGTCAGCCCCTCAACACCGTCGGCGTCGGCATCCAGCGCCGATGCGAAACCGGCCTCCGCAGTGCCGAGGTCACGAAGGAGGAAGTCCGCCGTCTGACGCGAGACCCGTTCTGCAAGCGGGGAACCTGTCGCCCGCCACAGGTGGAGGTAGACGCGCAACAGCTGCGCGTTGTCGTAGAGCATCTTCTCGAAGTGGGGGACCACCCAGCCAGCGTCAACGGAGTAGCGCGCAAAGCCGCCGGCAAGCTGGTCGTACATGCCGCCCCGGGCCATCGCCTCGCAGGTGCCCTCGACCATCGGCATCGCACGGTCCGAGCCCGTGCGTCCCCAGTGGCGGAGCAGGAACTCCAGAACCATCGATGGCGGGAACTTCGGTGCGCCACCGAAACCACCGTTCGCCCAGTCATAGCTGCTGGACAGCAGGTCTTCGGCCCGATCCAGCTCCACAGCCCCCACATGCTCCGGCGCCCCGACTGTGGCCGAGCGGCGCAGGGCTTCGACGATGTGTGAGCCGCTGGCAATGACTTCGTCCCGGCGATTGGTCCATGCCTCGGAGACACCTGAAAGCAGCTGCAGGAACGAGGGTTTGGGGAAGTAGGTGCCGCAGAAGAACGGCTCACCGGCAGGCGTGAGAATGCAGGTCATCGGCCAGCCGCCGCGTCCGGTCATTGCTGTGGTCGCCGACATGTAGATCGCGTCGATGTCCGGACGTTCCTCACGGTCAACCTTGATGGCGACGAAGCCACGGTTGAGCGCTGCGGCCACCTCGTCGTCCTCGAACGACTCATGCGCCATCACATGGCACCAGTGACACGCTGCATATCCGACGGACAAGAAGATGGGTTTGCTGAGACGCTCCGCCTCCGCGAGAGCTTCCGGCCCCCACTCCCACCAGTCGACCGGATTGTCCTTGTGCTGCAACAGATACGGGCTCGTGGAGCTGGCAAGTCGGTTCACCATCAGATCTCCTCTCCTGGGTTCAGGTTGGTGCGAACAGATCGCTCATGAAGCCGCGCAGCGCTGGCGAGTAGGTGCCGGTTCCTGCGCCCAGGGCCCGCCACACGGCGGGGCCGACGATGCCGTCGACCTTCATCTGCCTGGTGCGCTGGAAGGCGACGACCCGGGCTCGAGTCGTCGGGCCGAACACCCCGTCGGCAGTGGCCGCGCCCAGCTGGCGCTGCAACACGGCAACAGCATCGCCTCGAGAACCGCTCGCCAGGAGGACGTTCAGGAAGGGCGTGAGAACGTTGCCACTTGCCGCACGTCCGGTCACTCCGGGGCAGGTGAGGTTGTAGTCGCGGACGTCGTCGGTCCACTGGGTCAACCAGGGCTTGCTGCCGGCGTAGCTCGCCAGGGCGCACGTGGCTTTCGCCACGGACTGACCCTTGTGCCCGACGGGCACCCACGTGCCCACGCCCTTCAGGACCCGGCCGCCGGTGATCGCCTTCCATGCCTTGTCGTAGGAGTAAAGGCCTGCATGTATGCCCGCCTCCTTGTATCGCGCGAGCACGCCGTCGATGACCGCGTTGTTGTTGACCGTGCTGGCCGACCATGGCGACGGTGTCCTCGGCTCGATATCCACCCAGACCATCGGGGACTTGAGACTGACCCGGGCCAATGTGGTGAGGTTGAAGGCGGCCTGCGCGGCGCCGACGCGTCCCAGCTGCACGGCCAGCGTTCCAGCTCCGCCGTAGCGGGTCAGCTCCGCGGGGGTCGGGTAGGTATGGATGGCGTAGGCGCTCACCCACAGATGCCTCACCTTGACCGAGGCCACCTGATCGGCCAGGCACGGGTTGGCGCGGAACGACCCTCCGTCGGTCAGGCCCAGGACCGCGAACGATGCGCTGGCCATGGGACCCGGCAGGCCATAGCCACCGCCGCCCTTGGGGCATTGGGGCCAGGAGATGTCATTGCCGTACGCGATGGGTCCGGGGACCGGCGCCCGGCCAGGGCTCGCGGGTCCTGTGACGGTGACCGGGTCCGGAACCGAGGACGCCCCGGCAGAGAGGATCAACGTCAGTGTGGCGGCGATGGTGGTCATCCGCCCAGGCCGGATAGTCGCCGCGCGCTCGACAATATGCGTCAGCACGGCTACCCCCTGCCAGTTGGGGAGGGACGATGCGATGCCCGTCCCACCGACTCGATGATGTCAGCGCCGTGGTGAAGTCCGTTGCGCGCTCGCACTCTGTCGCCGACTGAGGCAAGGCGCTGACGGAGGACAGGATCCAGGACGGTAGTGAGGGCTGCGTCCATAGCCTCGTTGGTGAAGGTGTACGTCGGCAGACGAACCCCGAAGCCGAGCTCATGCATGCGCTGCGCGTTGTCGTACTGGTCCCAGAAAAGTGGGAGGACAATCATCGGTTTGCCGAAGTGCAGGCACTCGGTGGTCGTGTTGTTCCCTCCGTGGGTGATCACGGCGTCAACATGCGGAATCAGCGTGGTCTGCGGGAGGAACTCGGCCCCCACCATGTTGTCCGCGAGATCGTACTCAAGGTGCTGGGGTCCCTTGCTCACGATGTAGCGGTGCGGGGTGCGCCCGCAGACGTCGACCAGTCGCCTCATGAGGTCGACGTCAGCGCTGCCGAGCGAACCCAGCGACAGGTAGATCAATGCGCTTCCCGTTGGGCGGTCGCGAAGCTCGCCAGGTAGCTCGTAGACCTGGTCGGTCTCACGGACGCTGGAGTCGAGGCGGTGCCACGTCGGCCCGAGTGGGCGGGACTGTGTGTAGTCGGCCTCTTCGGGGAACACGTACAGGTTCGCGTGCTCGGAGGTGTGGACAAACTCAAGGTTGGGAAGCGGCGGAGCGCCCTCCTCAACCACCCAGGCGTTGAACTCCGCCCATATGCCGCGATGGGTTCGCTCGTGCTCGGCGCGAAACGCGGCCCACTCGCCGCGGTCGTCGGAGGGCAGGCCGGAGTACGCAGGCGGAATGTGCTCGCCGGGGATCTCGAGCGGGTTGCAGGAGACGATCCGCACGTACGGGACCCCCGCGGTGAGGAGCGCAGGAAAGGCGATGACGTTGTCCTCGACGATGACGTCAGGGCTGACTCGCTCAAGGATCGCGGTCAGCTGGGGCTGGCAGTAACGCGAGCCGTCGATGAGGGCCTGCCACGTGGGTCTCATGAACGTACCGAGCTGCTCAATGGTCGGTTTGCGGAACTCCGGGGCCGTGTCGCGGATGAAGTACTTCCAGAACCGCCCTGCGTCCGGCTCGGCGCCGCCTGCCTCGTCGGTCTCAGACGGTGGCGTGAGGTCGACCAGGTCCTCCTCGAAGCCGAGCGCGTCGAGCCTCCCCCTCCACGAGGACTCAGCGGCGAAGACCACTCGATGGCCGCGCCGGCGCAGGACATCGCCGACACCGATGCACTGGTTGGTCGGGCCGTATGCGGACTCTGGCACGAACATGATGGTGAGCGGGCTTCTCTGGTCCGGCTCCATGACGTTGATTATTCTCAAGCGTCGGCCACGTCGGCGAGCCAGCCCAGGATCGCTGGCACCACGGCCGCGTAGGCGTCGAGTGTGTGGCCAAGTCCTTTGACCACATACGGCTGTATGCCGGGGACGTCCCGCACCTGTCGTAGAAACTCCAACGACTGCGGCCTCGACTGCGGGTCCTGTTGCGAAGTCATCACGAGCAGGTGAACGTTGGGAGGCGGGCGGTTCTTGATCAGCCAGGTGGGGGAGCTCTCGTGGGCGAAGGGTGGGGAGGCTTTGAGCAGCTCGGCCAGGTTTCCGGTGGTCGAGTCCGGCTCGGGGTTGAAGTACCCCTCGACGGAGGCAGCTGCGCCGAATCGTTCGGGCGTCCGCAGGTGGAGCAATGCCGCGCAGTAGCCGCCCGTGGACCAGCCCATCACGCTCCAACGCTGGCTGTCGGTGGCGACACGCAAAGTGGAGGTGGCCCAGTTCCTGACATCCTGGTTGAGCCAGGTGAAGGCCTGTGGGCCTCCTGGGTAGTCGGTGCACTCGGTGTCCACCGGAAGTGCCACGTTGATCTCGGGGAAGACTGCGACGAAGGGCGCCACGCGGCCGCTTCGAATCTCATTGCTGGCCACGGTGGCGAAGTCAAGCCGGTCGACAACAGCAGCGATCCGCACGTCAGCGCCACCCAGGACCATCACCACAGGGAACCGCGTCCGCAGGTAGCGACGGTCTCCATACTGCGGTGGCAGCCAGGCAATCACCTTTTGTGTGACTCCCGACCGTGCGCCCTTGAGTGTGACTTGTTCGTAACGACCGGTACCCGTGGCCGGATCCGACACGCGCAGCAGCGCTCGATGCGGGGCGACCTGGCCGTTCAAGCCGAGCCGTACCCCTTGCGCCACCACCGGCGGCGCCAGACCGGTGCCGAACAACGATGACCAGGACGGGTAGAAGCCATAGTCCCGGTTGACGTCGACGGCGACTGCGGCAACGGCGGCACCTTGCCCGACCAGAACAGCAACCAGAATCACCGGAACCGGCCAGCGCGAGCTCCGCGGTGCTCGCCGCCACAGGACAACCAGCACCATCGGGATGGTGATCGCCACGGCAATGCAGACGACGAGTAAGCGCACCGACGTGAGTGGCAAGGCAGGTGCTCCAGAGGTGTTCACGGAAATGACGGATGTGGCAACCGGTTCAACGTGAATGTAACGCTCACCGTCCCCTGAGCCGTCTCGAGGCCGGTCTGTGTCCGCCGCCCCAGAGACCGAGGTCGTAGCATTTGGGCGATGAGCGTCTTGAACCGGCTGCGGCTACGGGGGGCGTTGCTCGCAGCCCTGGTCGTGTTGAGCGTTGTCGCAACCTGGGCCATCCTGGACGCGACCGGTCGAATGCCCGCTGGCGGTTTGCGCACGGTCGCCGCGCCGAAGGGTGGGCTGATGATCAATTCAGCCCCACCGCCCCCCACCACTCCCAACATGGTTCCTCCCGGGACCGCCACCGTCGTCGGTATCGGTGACTCGGTCACCTCAGCGACGGTCTGCCAGTGCATCGGGTTCGTCGAGTCGTACGCCGCACGCCTCCCGCTTGCTGTCGGCGGCCCGGCCAGGGCTGAGAACTTGGGTGCCGGGGGCCTCACCGCGGCGGGGCTCCGCACCCTGATGACACAACCCGGCGCCACCTCGACCGGTGTGGCTCAGGGCGACATCCTGCTGGTCACCATTGGGGCGAACGACCTCATGCCGCTGCTCTCCCGGTGGCAGAGCTCGGGCTGCCCCAAAGCCTGCTACTCGCCGGCCGTGGATGCCGTGGGCACGGCGCTGAGCGGCATCCTGGCCGCCGCCAGGTCTTTGCGTGGCAACCGACCGACCCGGGTTCTGGTGACGGACTACTGGAACGTCTTTGCCGACGGCGACGTCGCTCGCGCCAGCGACGGACCGGAATACCTTCGGTGGAGCGACGAGCTCACGCGAGCGCTCAACGTCAGCATCTGCAACGCCGCTCGCAACGCCGGCGCCACATGTGTAGACCTGTATGCGCCGTTCAAGGGTGACGGGAGCAAGAACCCCACATCTTTGCTCGCGGCCGACGGGGACCATCCCAATGCCGCCGGCAACCAGGTCATCTCCGCGGCGCTTCTGGCCGCGACCTAGTCCAGCTCATCCGTTGGTCAGGCCAGCTCATCCGTTGGTCAGGCCAGGGAAGGCGGCCAGAGGTGCGCCCCATTGCGAGGCCATGGACTCGCTCTCGCCCATCCAGCGCACCAGGGTGGCCAGTGCGTTCGCGTGACCCACAGCCGGTTCGAGGGCGGCTGCCATGCGGGCAAGCAGTGCCTTCAGCAGGTTCAAGGCGAGGCGTCGCGAGCTCTCACTGTCAGTGATCGGGAACGGGAGCTCGTAGCCCAGAGGCGGAGGTGGAGCGGAGGGTCCGACCAGCGTCTCCAGCTCGGAGACTCGGGCGCGCAGTGCGGCCAGGGTTGACATCGCCATCACACGCCCTGCGCTGTCGATATGTGTCGTGACGATCTCGAATCCGTAGACCGCGCTGCGGGCGGCTTCGAGCAGCGCCACCCCGTCCGCGCCGTCGAGGTCCGGGGGACCAGCCGGCGCAACCGTGCCGCCCAGCAGTGCCACGGCGGCAGTCCGCTGGGCCAGCAGGGAGCCGATCAGGGCCACATGGGCGGTCGAGACGTCGGCCAGGGTGACGTCGTTCACGCTGCTGCCCTCGGCGCTGGACAGCTCGGCACCGGACACCTTGGCGGGGGCCGATACTGAGGGTGAGGACGCAGCAGGGAAGGACGCAGCAGGGGAGGACGTAGCCGGGGAGGACGTCGGAGTGGCAGAGGCCTCGACCAGCGATCGGGGCACGCCTCCGTCCTGCAACAGGCGCTTGACGACGGCTACCTGACTGTCGTGGACCGTACGGAGCCGATCCGCCAAAGAGGTGGGCGCAGCTCCGACTTCGTGCGCCAACGACTCCAACGACCTGGTCTGCTCGAGCACACCCAAGAGCGTCTTCTCGTCCCTCATGGGCACGCGCGTGGGGACGAGCGGGACCTGCGGTGCGCCCTCCTCGAGCTGCACCCGGCAGCCGGAGAGAGCCGTCACCGACCCCGCCGCGAGCGCGACCAACAGCCCTCTGCGGGACCAGAGGCTCGGCATACGCTCGTTCGCGGACATGGGCTCGATGATGACAGACTGGGGTCGACGACCACTGCGGGCAACAAGCGCGCGAGGTGACGGCATTCGAGAAGAGCAGGGAAGCGGAGGCGGCAGGTGAGCAGTCAGGAACGAATTCGCCAAGTGCTTCTCGGTCTTCAGGGCACTCCCGAGGTCCCGGGTCCCCTCGGTGAGCTCGGCCTCGTCATCGAGGACGTGACGGTGACCCCCGTGGGCAAGCGTCGGCTGGTCCGGGCCTGGCTCGACCGTGACCTCGCCGGTCTCGAACCTGGCGACGACTTCAGCCCGATCGAACCGCTGTCCCTCGACGAGGTCGCCGAGGCCACTCGCGCCATCAGTGCCGCACTGGACGCCTCCGACGCGATGGGCGAGGCCCCCTATGTCCTCGAGGTCGGCTCGCCCGGCGTCGACCGTCCGCTCACTGCTCCCCATCATTTCCGCCACAACGTGACACGGCTCGTCGAGATCTCCCGTCACTCCGGAGATGAGCTCACCGGTCGCCTGGTCGCCGCCGGACCAACCGACGTGAGAGTCATGGTTGCCGCGACCAAGAAGGAGCAGGAGACCGAGCTCCGTATTCCGTACGCCGACATTGCGCGCGCCCAGGTGCAGGTCGAGTTTGCCCGCCCCACGACGCAGAAGGACACCTGATGGATATCGATCTGGCGGCATTGAAGGGTCTTGAGCGCGAGCGTGACCTTTCCCTGAACATCATCATCCCGGCGATCGAGCAGGCGATGCTCGTGGCCTACCACCGCACCGATGGCGCCCGCCGGCTCTCCCGGGTGGAGCTCGACCGCAAGACCGGACACGTGACGGTATGGGCCCGCGAGGAGGGTGCCGCCGACCCCGAGACAGAAGAGCGCTCAGAGCCAGGTCCCGAGTTCGACGACACCCCGGCGGGCTTCGGGCGGATTGCGGCCTCGACCGCCCGACAGGTCATCGTGCAACGGCTGCGGGACCTCGAGGACGAGGCGATCATGGGGGACTTCCACGGCCGCGAGGGCGACATCATCACGGGCGTCATCCAGCAGAGCAGCGACCCGCGCTACGTCATGGTTGACCTCGGAGCCATCGAGGGGACGCTACCCCTGGCCGAGCAGGTGCCGGGGGAGAAGTACGTCCACGGCGAGCGTCTGCGCTGCTTCGTGGTCAGCGTGAAGCGTGGCCAGCGCGGACCTCAGATCAGCCTGTCGCGCAGTCACCCCAACCTCGTGCGCAAGCTGTTCGCCCTCGAGATCCCAGAGGTGGCCGACGGCACAGTGGAGATCGCGGCCATCGCGCGCGAGGCCGGCCACCGCACCAAGGTCGCCGTGCACTCCACGATCCCCGGGGTCAACGCCAAGGGCGCCTGCATCGGCCCGATGGGGGCAAGGGTGCGGGCAATCATGACCGAGCTGCACGGCGAGAAGATCGACATCGTGGACTTCTCGGAGGATCCTCGCGCTTTCGTGGCCGCGGCGCTCTCGCCCTCACGGGTCAACTCCGTGGAGATCGTCGACCCCGATCTGCGCTCCGTTCGTGTGGTCGTCCCCGACTACCAGCTGTCCCTAGCCATCGGCAAGGAGGGCCAGAACGCCCGGCTTGCGGCCAAGCTGACCGGTTGGCGCATCGACATTCGGTCGGACACGGCTCCTGCCGGCGCGGATGAGCCTTCTGGCGCAGAGGATGAGCACTAGGCGGTAGACTGGTGGAGATCGATCGGTTGCGACGGATCCGTCAGCGGCCAACCCATGGCATGGCAAGAACGTGTGTGGGCTGCCGTCGTCGCGATGTTCGATCCGCATTGTTGCGAGTTGTCGCGGAGAGCAACGACACCGGTGAGCTATTCGCCAGGGTCGTTGTCGATCAGCGGCTCCGGTTGCCCGGGCGTGGAGCTTGGTTGCATCCGACACCGGAATGTCTCGATCTTGCGCTGCGGCTCAAGGCGTTCGGGCGGTCCTTGCGAGTCAAGGCTCCTCTCGACACGGCGGCCGTCAGTGCGTTTATCGAGGCACGTGAACAGTCCGACGTCCAGAAATCCTGAATCCGAAAGCGGGTTTGACGCTGATGAGCACCCGATGAGTACTCACTCATGAGCAACACCCAGCACTAAGACGGCCCGAGCTTCATCTCGATTTGTCCGGGCCATAGACAGAGGAGAAACGTGGCTAAGGTCCGGGTCTACGAGCTCGCAAAGGAGCTCGGAGTCGAGAGCAAGATATTGCTCAATCATCTGAAGGAAAACGGCGAGTTCGTCAGGTCGGCATCTTCGACCATCGAGCCGCCTGTCGTCCGCAAGATTCGCGAGACGTTCCCCGTCCAGATTGCCGCCCCCGCTGGCCCCGCCGCTGACGGCAAGGACGGCGCGAAGAAAGCTGCCGGGAAGAAGTCTGCGGACACCGCAGCTACCGCGGCACCTGCCGTCGCTGTAGCTGCCCCTGCCGCACCCGCTGCTCCGATCGTCGAGGCCCCCGCCGCGGCTTTGGTGAGGGCACCCGACGAGGCCCCCGCCCGCGCGGCTGGCCCAACCCCAGGTCCCAGGGCTCCTGCTCGTCCCGCAGTCGCAGCGCCGTTCGCCAGCACCCCAGCGGCGCCGGTGGCTGCGCCAGCAGCGAGCCCTCCTGAGGCCCCGGCGGCACGCGAGGGCGGTGCTGACGCCGCTCGCCCGGCGCCCCGCCCCGGCGCGCCTCGACCGGGCAACAACCCGTTCGCACCCAGTCAGGGCATGCCTCGAGCTGGCCGCGAGACACGCGAGCCCCATGAGACACGGGACACGCCAGCGCCGGCTGCCCGGCCGGGAAACAACCCCTTCGCACCTAGCCAGGGCATGCCTCGTCCCCAGGGTGGCCGTCCGGCTCCCGCTGGTGCTGGTGGTCCCCGTCCCGGCGCTCCGCGTCCCAACCCAGGCATGATGCCCGATCGCACAGCGGTCGGTCGTCCAGGTGAGCGCCCCGCACGCGGTGGCGCCCCCGGTCGCCCCGGTGGTGGGGGCGGTTTCGCCGGTCGCCCCGGCGGTGGTGGCGCCCCGGGTGGTGGCGGCGGATTCGCCGGCCGCCCCGGCGGTGGTGGCGGTCGTCCAGGTGGGCCCGGTGGACGCGGCGGCACCCAAGGTGCCTTCGGTCGTGGTGGTGGGCGTCCCGTTCGTGGCCGCAAGTCCAAGCGCGCCAAGCGCCAGGAGTTCGAGCAGATGCAGGCCCCGTCGCTCGGCGGTGTCACGGTTCCACGCGGCGACGGCAAGACCGTCATCCGCGTGCGTCGTGGCTCCTCGCTGACCGACTTCGCGGACAAGATCAACGCCAACCCGGCGAGCCTGGTCACTGTGCTCATCCACCTTGGTGAGATGGCCACAGCGACCCAGTCCCTGGACGAAGAGACGTTCCGCGTGCTCGGAGCAGAGCTCGGATACCTGGTTGAGGTCGTCTCTCCCGAGGACGAGGAGCGCGAGCTGCTGGGTCAGTTCAACATCGACCTGGACGCCGAGCTGGCCGACGAGGGCGACGAGGACCTTCAGGCCCGACCCCCGGTCGTGACCGTCATGGGTCACGTCGACCACGGAAAGACCAAGCTGCTTGATGCGATTCGCCATTCCGAGGTCGCACTTGGCGAGGCCGGTGGCATCACCCAGCACATCGGTGCCTATCAGGTCTACACGGAGCATGAGGGCGTCGAGCGCGCCATCACCTTCATTGACACGCCCGGTCACGAGGCCTTCACGGCCATGCGTGCTCGTGGTGCCAGCGTCACCGACATCGCGATCCTCGTGGTCGCAGCCGACGACGGCGTCATGCCACAGACGATCGAGGCGCTCAACCACGCCCAGGCCGCCGGTGTCCCGATCGTGGTGGCGGTCAACAAGGTGGACAAGCCGGGAGCCAACCCTGACAAGGTTCGTCAGCAGCTCACCGAGTACAACCTCGTGGCCGAGGAGTACGGCGGCGACACACTGTTCGTCAACGTCTCTGCCAAGGAGCGGACGAACATCGACGCCCTCCTGGAAGCGGTCCTCCTGACCGCCGACGCGGGGCTCGACCTGCGGGCCAACCCGAACAAGGATGCTCGCGGCGTGGCGATCGAAGCCCACCTCGACAGGGGTCGTGGCCCGGTTGCCACGGTCCTGGTCCAGTCCGGGACCTTGCGGGTCGGCGACTCGATCGTGGCCGGCGGTGGCTATGGCCGCGTCCGCGCCATGCTCGATGAGCACGGCGGTCTGGTCGAGGAGGCCACGCCGGCCCGTCCAGTGATGGTGCTGGGACTGACCTCGGTGCCCGGCGCCGGCGACACCTTCCTGGTGGCGCCCGACGACCGCACAGCCCGGCAGATCGCCGAGCGTCGCGAAGCAGCCCAGCGCGCGGCCAGCCTGGCCAAGCGTCGCAAGAGGATCAGTCTCGAGGACCTCAACGAGGCCCTGGCTGCGGGCAAGGTCGACAACCTCAACCTCATCCTCAAGGGTGACGTCTCGGGTTCTGTCGAAGCGCTCGAGGACGCTCTGCTCAAGATCGACGTCGGCGACGAGGTCGACCTGCGGATCATCCACCGCGGCGTGGGTGCCATCACGCAGAACGACGTCAACCTGGCGACGGTCGACAGCGCCGTCATCATCGGCTTCAACGTCAAGCCCGCTGAGCGGGTCGCTGAGCTGGCCGACCGCGAAGGCGTTGACCTGCGGTTCTACTCGGTCATCTACTCGGCGATCGAGGACATCGAGTCGGCACTCAAGGGCATGCTCAAGCCGGAGTACGAGGAGATCAAGCTGGGCACCGCCGAGGTTCGCGAGGTCTTCAAGTCCTCGAAGTTCGGCACCGTCGCAGGCTCGCTGGTTCGCTCGGGAGAGATCAAGCGCGGGACAAAGGCTCGGATCATCCGTGACGGCACTGTCGTCGCTGAGGGCATCGAGATCACCGGTCTGCGTCGCTTCAAGGATGACGTGACCGAGGTTCGCGAGGGCTTCGAGTGTGGCATCAACCTGGGTAGCTTCAACGACATCAGGGTTGACGACACCATCGAGACCCACGAGATGCGCGAGATCCCGCGCGCCTGATCGTCGCTCACTGTGACTCGTTGCTGAAGGAGGTAGGACCATGGCTGATCCCGCACGCGCGAAAAAGATCGCGGACCGTATCAAGGTGCTGGTTGCCGAGACGTTGGAGTACCGCGTGAAGGACGAGCGGCTCGGCTTCGTCACGATCACCGATGTCAGGGTGACTGGTGACCTGCAGAACGCATCGGTCTTCTACACCGTGTTCGGCGACGAGCTCCAGCGCGCCGAGAGTGCGGCCGCGCTGGAGTCGGCAAAGGGCAAGCTCCGGTCGGCGGTGGGCAAGGGCATCGGCATCCGGCTCACCCCGACGCTGGAGTTCATCCCTGATGCCCTGCCCGACGGTGCTGCCTACCTCGAGGACCTGCTCGTGAGCGCCAAGGCTCACGACGCCGAGGTGGCCGCGGCCTCGAGCGGAGCGACCTACGCCGGAGATGCCGATCCTTACAAGAAGCAGGTCGACGAAGCCCTGGACGAAGAAGACCTCGGCGATGACGAGGAAGACGCCGCCAAGGCATGACCACCCCTGACGGGCTGTTGATCGTCGACAAGCCGGCCGGATGGACCAGTCACGATGTCGTGGCCCGCGCCCGAAGGCTCTGTGACACCCGCAGGGTCGGCCATGCGGGGACGCTGGACCCCATGGCGACCGGTGTTCTCGTGCTCGGTATCAACCGCGCCACGAAGCTCCTGACCTTCCTCGTGGGCGCGGACAAGACCTACACGGCGACGATCCGCCTCGGACAGTCCACCATCACCGATGACGCCGACGGTGAGATCGAGGCGACCCACGATGTCTCCGCCCTGACCGCCGAGGCGGTTCGCGCCGGCGTGGCAGCACTCACCGGCCTGCTCGCCCAGGTGCCCAGCTCGGTCAGCGCGATCAAGGTCAACGGGCAACGGTCGTATGCGCGGGTGCGCGCCGGGCAGGACGTCGTCCTGCCGGCCCGTCCGGTCACCGTCCGCCGGTTCGACATCCTTGGCCAACGGGTCGTGCAGGGGCTGCAGAAGCAGAGGGTCTGGGATGTTGACGTCGAGATTGAGGTGTCGTCCGGCACCTACATCCGTGCGTTGGCCCGGGACCTGGGCGCAGCCCTGGGAGTTGGTGGGCACCTCACAGCGCTACGGCGCACGCGCGTCGGGAGGTTCGGGATCGAGGGCGCGCACTCGCTGACCTATCTGGAGATCGCCAGCGAGGCTGACGGAATACCGGTGATCCCGCTCGCAGCAGCTGCCCGGGCCTCATTCGACGTTCGTGAGCTGAGCGGACCCGAGGCGACCGCGATCGGCTACGGACAGCGGATCTCATCCCAGATTGCCGGGCGTAGCCAGCCCGTAGGAGCCTTTGCCCCTGACGGACACCTGGTGGCGATGCTCGACGAGAGCGGTTCTCTGGCCAAGGCCCGGGTCGTCTTCGCTCCGTTGGGTTCGTAGAGTGTCCCACGTGCTGCGATGGACCGACCTCTCCCAGATCCCGGACGGCTACGGCCCCAGCGTGGTGACCCTGGGCAACTTCGACGGTGTGCACAAGGGACATCGCGCCGTGCTGTCCACTGTGGTCGAGCAGGCTGCCGCGAGGAATGCCCGTTCGGTGGCGGTGACCTTCGACCCGCATCCACACGCGCTTCTTCACCCTGAGCGGGCACTGCAGCTGATCGCGTCCACCGACCAGCGTCTCGAGCTGCTCGCTGACGCAGGGCTGGACGCCGTGCTGGTCATGGAGTTCACTCATGAGCTGGCCCGATGGACGCCCGAGCGCTTTGTTGTTGACGTCTTTGTCAAGGCGCTGGGTGCGAGCCTCGTCGTCGTGGGCGAGGATACCCGGTTCGGCGTTCGCAACTCAGGTGACGTCGCCACGTTGACGCGCCTCGGGGCCGAGCACGGCTTCGAGGTCCTCACCCTCGCCGACATCGGCAACGGAGGCCGTTGGTCCTCCAGCCGGGTTCGTGAGCTCGTGACCAAAGGTGATGTGCGTGGAGTGCAGGAGATCCTCGGACGGCCGCATCGGATGGCAGGTGAGGTCGTTCACGGCGACCACAGGGGTCGCGAGCTTGGTTATCCCACGGCGAATCTGAGCCAGCTCGCCACCGGGTTGATCCCAGCCGACGGCGTCTATGCGGGCTTTCTCATCCGGCCGACGCTGCCCGACAACGATCCGGACCACCGGCTGCCGGCCGCGATCTCGATCGGCACCAACCCGACTTTTGGGGGAACCCACCGTCGGGTTGAGGCCTATGTACTCGACCGGACCGACCTCGACCTCTACGGTGAGATCGTGGTTGTCGAGTTCGTCGAACGGCTGAGGCCGACAGAGAAGTTCGACTCCGTCGAGGCCCTGCTTGTTCAGATGGCTGACGACGTCGAGCGTTGCAGGGCGGTGCTATGACCAGGTCAGTGGGTGACGAGCGTCCCGACCTCTCCCGGGTCGAAAATCGAGCCCCTTCAGTGGCGCATCTGTTCGTGCAGCGGGTCCTGAAGACGCCGGCCGCGGAGGCCTTCCGGTTCCCCCGGGCCGCATCCTGGGAGTCGGTCACCTGGGCTCAGACCGACGAACGGGTACGCCGGATGGCGGCCGGGCTGGTGGCCCTGGGCGTCGAGCCTGAGCAGCGGGTGGCCCTCGCGTCCAGCACTCGCATCGAGTGGGTGCTCGCTGACCTGGCAGTGATGCTGGCCGGCGCTGCTACCACTACGATCTACCCCACCACGTCCGAGTCCGACATGACCTACATCGCTCAGGACTCCCAGAGCCGCATCGTCTTCGCCGAGGACGACGCGCAGGTCGCCAAGTTCCGGGCCAACCGCGCGCAGCTGCCCGATCTGGTCAAGGTGGTCACCTTCGACGGGACTGCTGATGGCGACTGGGTCATCTCCCTGGCTGACCTTGAGCAGCTGGGGTCCACCCACCTGGCGAAGGACCCGACGGTCGTCGATGAGCGGATCGGCGCCATCGAGCCGCAGCATCTGGCCACGCTCATCTACACCTCAGGGACAACGGGGCGACCCAAGGGGGTGCGCCTCTCCCATGACTGCTGGACCTATGAGGCCGCAGCTGTCGACGCCATCGGCATCCTGACCACGGCGGACCTTCAGTACCTCTGGCTGCCACTGGCCCACGTCTTCGGCAAGGTGCTGCTCACCCTGCCTCTCCAGATCGGGTTCCCGACGGTGGTCGACGGCCGGGTGGACAAGATCGTGGAGAACCTCGCCGTCGTCTCGCCAACCTTCATGGGTGCAGCTCCGCGCATCTTCGAGAAGGCCTATGGCCGGATCGTCACGATGATGACAGCCGAGGGTGGCGTCAAGGCCAAGCTCTTTGACTGGGCCATCGGCGTCGGCCGTCAGGTTGCGGTGAAGCGGGCCGACGGGGTCGGGGCCTCCGGCGTCCTGGCTGTTCAGCACGCGCTCGCCGACAGGCTGGTCCTTCACAAGGTGCGTGCGCGGTTCGGTGGCAGGATCAGGTTCTTCATCTCGGGCTCCGCAGCCCTCAACCGTGATGTGGCCCAGTGGTTCGACGCCACCGGAATGCTCATCCTGGAGGGCTACGGCCTGACCGAGTCCAGCGCCGCGTCCTTCGTCAACCGCCCGGACGCCTACGCGTTCGGAAGTGTCGGCTGGGCCGTGCCCGGCACTGACGTCCGCATCGCCGACGATGGGGAGGTCCTGCTCAAGGGCCCGGGCATCATGTCCGGCTACCACGACCGCCCGGATGACTCCGCCGAGGCCGTGGACGGCGACGGATGGCTGCACACAGGTGACATCGGAAACCTCGACGATCGAGGGTTCCTGCGGATCACCGACCGCAAGAAGGACCTGTTCAAGACCTCGGGTGGCAAGTACGTCGCCCCTTCGGCCATCGAGTCGATGTTCATGGGCGTGTGCCCCTACGCCAGCGCGCTCATCGTCCACGGCGATGGGCGCAACTTCGTCTCCGCGCTGGTGACCCTTGATCCTGACGCGATGGCGGGCTGGGCCGTCGAGAACGCCATGTCAGGCCGTCCGTATGCCGAGCTGGTCGGCTCACCGGAGGCACGCGAGATGGTTCAGGGCTATATCGACGCGCTCAACGCCAGGCTCAACCCCTGGGAGACGATCAAGAAGTTCCTTATCCTGCCAAAGGACCTCTCGATCGAGGATGGCGACCTCACTCCGAGCATGAAGCTCAAGCGCAGGGTCGTTGCCAAGAAGTACAAGGATGAGCTGGACTCCCTCTACCCTTGAACGCATGCCCGAAGGCTTTCGCAGGACCGGTCTCCCTGGTGCGTCCCTCTTTCAACGCCTTGAGCCCCTCCTGGAGCAGGTGAGCAAACCCATCCAGTACGTGGGTGGTGAGCTCAACTCCACCGTCAAGGACTGGGACTGCGGGGGACTCGGCCCCGAGGGTCAGGAGCTGACAGCACGCTGGGCGCTGATGTACCCGGACGCCTACGAGGTGGGTCTGCCCAATCAGGGCGTCATGATCCTGTACGAGGTCATCAATGAACGCCCTGATGCCCTCGCCGAGCGGACCTACGCCGTGTGGCCGGACATGGAGGCGCTTCTTCGAAGCGAGGGGGTCTCCCAGTTCACCGTGGACGGGCACCGGGCGTTGCGGGACTTCGACCTCTTCGGGGTCTCCTTCTCCACAGAGCTCGGCTACACGAACTTGCTGACGGCACTCGACCTCGCCGGCATACCTCTGCATGCTTGTGACCGCGGCGACGAGGACCCCATCGTCATCGCGGGAGGCCATGCGGCGTTCAACCCGGAGCCGGCGTCAGACTTCATCGATGCCGCCATCGTGGGCGACGGAGAGCAGGCCGTGCTGGAGGTGACCGACCTGCTCACGGCGTGGAAGGCGCAGGGTCGCCCTGGCGGTCGTCACGAGCTGCTGCTGCGGCTGGCGCGCACGGGCGGGGTCTACGTGCCCGCCTTCTACGAGGTCGACTACTTTCCTGACGGTCGGATCAGGCGGGTAGCCCCATCGACCGATGAGGCGGGCGTGCCGTGGCGCATCTCCAAGCACACCGTCACGGACCTGGACGCCTGGCCCTACCCGAAACAGCCTCTCGTGCCGCTCGCCGAGACGGTGCACGAGCGGATGTCGGTCGAGATATTCCGCGGCTGCACCCGTGGGTGCCGCTTCTGCCAGGCCGGGATGATCACCCGCCCAGTTCGCGAGAGGTCAATCACGGGCATCGGTGAGATGGTCGAAAAAGGCTTGGCAGCAACGGGATTCGAAGAAGTTGGGCTCCTTTCCCTGTCCAGCGCCGACCACTCCGAGATCGCCGAGATCGCCAAGGGCCTGGCTGACCGCTACGAGGGCACCCAGACCGGTCTGTCGCTACCGTCGACCCGGGTGGACGCCTTCAACATCGACCTAGCCAACGAGCTGACCCGGGGCGGGCGACGCTCGGGCCTCACGTTTGCTCCTGAGGGCGGCTCCGAGCGGCTGCGCAGGGTGATCAACAAGATGGTCACCGAGGAAGACCTGATCAACACTGTGGCAGCGGCTTACTCGGCCGGCTGGCGCCACGTGAAGCTGTACTTCATGTGCGGCCTGCCCACCGAGACCGACGAGGACGTGCTGCAGATCGCCGACCTGGCCAAGCGGGTCATCGAGACCGGGCGCCGGGTCAGCGGCCAGCGTGACATTCGCTGCACCGTGTCGGTCGGCGGGTTCGTGCCCAAGCCCCACACCCCGTTCCAGTGGTGTGGGCAGCTCGGCGCCGAGGAGACGGATGCCCGGCTGCGGCTGCTTCGTGAGGCGATCCGGGCCGACAGGCGATATGCCTCGGCGATCGGGTTCCGCTACCACGACGGCGAGCCCGGCATCGTCGAAGGGCTGCTGTCCCGGGGTGACCGTCGCGTCGGCGCGGTCATCGAGGCCGCGTGGCGCGATGGCGCCAGGTTCGACGGCTGGAGCGAGCACTTCAGCTACCAGCGCTGGATGCGTTCCGCCGAGCTGGCTCTGGCGAACGAGCCGGTGGATGTTGCCTGGTACACCACCCGCGAACGCGAGCAGAACGAGGTCCTGCCCTGGGACCACCTCGACTCCGGGCTCGACAAGGAGTGGCTCTGGCAGGACTGGCAGAGCGCGCTGGACGACGTAGAGGTGGAGGACTGCCGGTGGACTCCGTGCTACGACTGCGGGGTGTGCCCACAGATGAACACCGAGATCGAGATCGGGCCCACCGGCAAGCGACTCCTTCCGCTGACCGTCCTGACCGCAGGGAAGGACGACCTGCTGGAGGCCCCACGGTGAAGAGGCAGATCGCCTGCCTGCTCGCATCGGCGGCACTGCTGGTCGGGTGCTCGGCAGGTTCGGCAGTCGTTGCGTCGACGTCAACAACGGCCGACGTGGCCACGACGTCAACAACGGCCGCTCCGGCCGCCGCGGCCCCTACGACATCGAACCCCGCGCCTTCAAAGGCACCATCGTCGGCGCCGCCCTCGTCATCAGCGACCGCTGGTGGCGCTGTTGTCATCGTGGGCACAGGGGATATTGCCGAAGCGGGTCGGTCAACGATGGCCAGCGCCATCTCGACGGCCGACCTTGTCCGAGCGGTGAACCCCCAGTTCGTCTTTACAGTGGGCGACAACGCCTATCCGGACGGGTCGGCAGCGGACTTCGCGGGAAAATACGATCCGACGTGGGGGTCGTTCAAGGCCAGGACCCGCCCAGTGCCGGGCAACCATGAGTACCATTCGACGCCCCCGAGTGGCTATCTGGGCTACTTCGGCAGAGCGAACGTCACCAACGCCGTCGATGGTGGGGTGTACTACGGATACGACCTCGGCAAGGGATGGAGAGCGTACGCCCTGAACTCCGAGGTAAGCATGGACCCGACCTCCTCGCAGTATGCGTGGCTCAAGTCGGACCTCGATGCGCATCCGGGCACGCACTTCCTTGCCTACTGGCATCAGCCACGTTTCGTGAGCAAGGTCCAGCACGGTGACCGCGCCGACGAGACCGCCATCTGGGATCTGCTGCGCCGCCACGGCACGGACATCGTGCTGTCAGGCCATGAGCACCATGCGGAGCGTTTCGCGAAGATGGACGGGGCCGGCGCCCTGGATCCGAAGGGCATCCGAGAGTTCATTACTGGCAATGGCGGCAACCAGACGTACGGTCTGCCGAGCACGCTCCACGCCAACTCAGAGTTTGCCAACGGCTATGACTACGGGGTCGTGAGGTTGACGCTGCACCCCAACTCCTATGACTGGGCGTTCATAGCCAGCGGGCGCGCCTTCAACGGTTCGTCCAGCATCACCACCCCGAGCAAGAGCCGCGTTCTTGACTCGGGCACCTCGGCAACCAACATCATCAACCCCTAGCCCCCACACATAGCTCCCAACACAGCGGCATGCCGCGCCCTCACCCAAGGGTGGGCACGCGGCATACCTCCCAGTCGGTCAGACCCGACCAGTGACGGCTACTGCTTGCTGGAGAACCAGGGGTGACGGAGGTCGAGGTAGGTCACGTCCTTCATCTGGGCCATCTCCTCCTCGAACGACTTTCTGAAGTCCTCGGGCATCTCCTGGCTCTCACCCCTTCGCGCAGCCTCCTCGCTGGTGAAGGCGATGGTCTCGGTGAATCGTCCGTCCGGCTCTATCGCGATTGAGCCACCGATGATCTCCGGCCGGGCCTGTTGCAGCATGTCCATGGGCAGCTCCATGAACCTTCGGAACCGCTCTGGATCTTCCACCCGGCCCTGCATGACCTGGACGAACTCCGCATCGTCCGAGCCGCCGTCGAGGAACATCATCGCCTCGTCACAGTCGTGGAACGTCACGTCACCGTCGAAGCACTTCTCGGTCTCCGCCCACCAGGCGCCTTGCTCGGGTCGAACCGAGTTGCGTGCGGCAGCCTCCTTCGACTCGAACCGGACCACGCCGATGAACCTGTTGTCGTCCGTGATGCCGTACGTCCCGCCGAGCCATCCCTCCGCCTTTGGTGCCTGCTCCTTGCGCCACATCTCCGTCTGCCGGCGCAGACCGTCCGCGTCACGGCACATGCCTTGCATGATCTGGATAAACACTTCGCAACCTCCGTTCCGGAGGGCCACTCCACGGGCGAAGTGGCCCATCGACCGACCGTACGCCGGGTCGAGTCGATTGTCATCGGTATCCTCGCGCCATGGCACGAACTCCCGATGGCCCTCCTCCGGCCCCCGCGGTCCAGAAGCTCAGGGTGCGGTACGCCAAGCGCGGCCGGCTCCGGTTCTCCTCCACGCGGGACTTCCAGCGTGCTCTCGAGCGCGCCTTGCGCAGGGCAGCCGTCCCGATGGCGTTCTCTGCTGGTTTTCATCCCCACCCGAAGATCTCCTACGCCAATGCGGCGCCTACGGGAACGGCCAGCGAGGCGGAGTACTTCGAGATCTCCGTGACCCAGCGGGTCGACCCGGCGCGGGTTCTCGCCGCACTGGATCAGGCGCTTCCGCAAGGCCTGGACATTCTCGAGGTGGTCGAGGCCGTCCCGGGAGCCCTCGCCGACCGTCTCCAGGCCAGCGACTGGGTCATGGAGTTCAGGGGCATGCCGCTCGAGGACCTGGTGCGCGCAACGGAGGAGCTGTTGGCGCGGGAGCGGGTCGAGGTCACGAGGGTGATGAAGAACGGTCCGCGCACGTTCGACGTCCGCAGCGCCGTCGTGTCGATGGACGCCTCGCCTTCCGGGAACGGCACGTGTGCGATACTGAGGGTGGTCGTGCGGCATACCACACCCGCCGTGCGCCCCGATGACGTTCTGAGCGCGCTGCAGTCAGTCGCCGCACTCACGCCTCCGAGTCCCCCTTTGGTGACACGGCTGGCGCAAGGGCCGCTGAGCACCGCAACCGCTTCGGTGGCCGATCCATTGGCTGCCGATCCGGACGTTGGCGGCAGCTGAGGTGGTGACGCGCGAAGCGGCGCGAGCTCCCAGATGTAGCGATACGACTTCCGTCCCGCCCGCCCAGCGCGGGAGACGACGCTAACCGTGCACCATGCGGCGATGAGGGCTACCTGGCCAGGGTGTGGTCGTTGCCCGTGGCTTAAGGGAGGACGCCCCACATGGCATCCAACGAAGACAAGACATCCAACACAGACACATCCAACACAGATGTGGCGCTCATCGCACCGGTGAAGAAGGCCGCAGCGAAACGGGCTCCCCGCAAGGCCACCAAGAAGGCCAGCACACCGAAGAAGGCTCCACCTGTCGAGATCGCGGACGTTGACGCTCCGCCTGTCGACTCATTGCCGATGGAGGCCGTGGCCGCGAGCCAGCCGGTCGTGCTGAAGACCGCGGCACGCAAGGCGGCCAAGCGTGCTCCGCGCAAGACCGCCAAGAAGGTCGCGGCGGTGCCCCAAGCTGACGCTGACGCAGCGGCCGTTTCTGAGCCCACGTCGACAACGACGCAGGAGACGACGGCGCCTGCCACCACGGCGGTGATCCCGGGCTTCGGGCTGCTTTTCCAGGCACCTGAGCCCACCGAAGCCCCCCGTCGTCGCCGGGCCAGCGCTCCCGCGGCGGCCCCCGAGCCAACACCGACCAAGGCCTCGCCGGAGGCAGCTGCTGAGCAGCGGACCGATACGCCACCGGACAGCACCGAGGATGCGGACGACTCGGGAGCCGATGGCTCTCGGCACCGCAGACGCCGCGGTGGCAAGGGTCGCCGGGGACGTTCTGGTGGCGAAGCCAACACGGAAGAGTCAGGCTCGGACAGCAACGCCGACGAAGACGCCGCGGCAAAATCGACCGACCAGCCGCCCGCGGATGCTGACGGTTCGGAGGAGGACGGCGCCAGCCATCGTCGTACCCGCCGCCGGCGCCGTGGCGCCTCTGGTGACAGCGACGAGTCGCAGGGCACCACCACCCGTGTCAGGGAGCCGCGTCAGGTCCACGACGAGGTCACCGCGGTCAAGGGCTCGACCCGGCTGGAGGCCAAGAAGCAGCGTCGCCGTGAGGGTCGTGAGTCTGGCCGTCGCCGAACGGTCATCACCGAGGCCGAGTTCCTGGCCCGGCGCGAGAGCGTTGAACGGGTCATGGTCGTGCGCAACAAGGACGATCGCACCCAGATCGGTGTCCTCGAGGACGGGGTCCTGGTCGAGCACTACGTGTCCCGCGAGGTCAACGCCTCGATGGCCGGCAACGTCTACCTCGCCCGGATCCAGAACGTCCTGCCGAGCATGGAGGCCGCGTTTGCCGACATCGGCAGGGGACGCAACGCCGTGCTGTATGCCGGGGAGGTCAACTGGGATGCCGCAGGTCTGGAGAACAACCGTGCCCGGCGGATCGAGAACGCGCTCAGCTCGGGGCAGAGCGTCCTGGTGCAGGTCACCAAGGACCCCATCGGTCACAAGGGCGCCCGGCTGACCTCGCAGATCTCGCTGCCCGGTCGTTACCTGGTCTACGTACCGGACGGCAACATGATGGGCATCTCGCGCAAGCTCCCGGACACGGAGCGGGCCCGGCTGAAGAAGATTCTGCGCGAGGTCGTCCCCGACAAGGCCGGCGTCATCGTGCGGACAGCGGCCGAAGGTGCCAGCGAGGAGGAGCTTCGTGCCGACGTGACGCGCCTGACGGTTGCGTGGGAAGAGATCAAGGCCAAGAGCAAGAGCGCCAACGCTCCGGCCTTGCTGCACGGCGAGCCTGACCTCACCGTCCGGGTCATCCGCGACGTGTTCAACGAGGACTTCGCCAGACTGATCGTCTCGGGTGACCCCGCGTGGGAGACCGTGAACGGTTATGTCAACACGGTGGCACCGGATCTGGCTGACCGAATCCAGAGGTGGACCGGTGAACAGGATCTCTTCACGCACTACCGCGTCAACGAGCAGATTGCCAAGGCCATGGACCGCAAGGTCTGGTTGCCTTCCGGTGGTTCCCTGGTCATCGACCGGACCGAGGCGATGACCGTGATCGACGTCAACACCGGCAAGTTCGTCGGATCGGGTGGCAACCTCGAGGAGACGGTCACCAAGAACAACATCGAGGCAGCGGAGGAGATCGTCCGTCAGCTGCGGCTGCGTGACATCGGCGGCATCATCGTCATCGACTTCATCGACATGGTGCTCGAGAGCAACCGCGACCTCGTCGTTCGTCGGATGCTCGAGTGTCTGGGCCGGGACCGTACCAAGCACCAGGTCGCCGAGGTCACCTCGCTGGGTCTGGTGCAGATGACCCGGAAGCGCGTGGGTGGCGGCCTGATCGAGGTCTTCTCGGAGACCTGTGAGCACTGCAACGGCCGAGGCTTCATCATCAGCGCTGACCCGATCGACGAACCCGCCAGCAGCAACGGCTCAGGCGGTGGCGCCAGTTCCAGCGGCAATAATGGCAAGAGCGGCGACAGTGGTTCCAACGAGGC
>JBBRZV010000009.1:0-68962 GCA_038236365.1 Actinomycetales bacterium
ATCCTGACGCTCGGGCTGTTCTCCCTGGTCGTCAATGCCCTGATGCTCGAGCTGACCTCGTGGTTCGCCGGCCAGTTCAGCCTCGACTTCCACGTCGACCAGTTCTTCTGGGACGCACTGCTCGGCTCGATCATCATCACGTTTGTGTCGATGTTCCTGAATATGATCGTGCCCGACCGCCGCTAGTCCCGCTCTCTTGGGCGCCAGTGGGGGTCAGCGCCGTCCTCGAGGTATGCCGTGCCAGCTGCGCGCTGCGCCAGCCGCCTCAACATCCGGGTGACGTAGGGAGCCGATCGCCGCTCGACCTCGTCGATGGAGCACCAATGCAGTGCCCGGACCTCACGCGGCTCGAGTCGCGCCCGGGCGATCACGTCGTCGTCGACCCCGAGATCGAAGACGAAAAGCATCGCGTCGTCCCAGCCGCGCCACGGAGGCAGCCAGTTGACCGCGGCCAGCGACTGCGGTGACACCTCTATCTCCATCTCCTCGCGGATCTCGCGAGTGACCGCTTGGGCCGGCGACTCTCGAGGGTCGACCACCCCGCCGGGCAGGTCCCACTCCTGCTTGTAGGTCAGCTCGCACAGCAGGATCTCGTTGGCACTGTTGCGGATCAACCCCTGTGCGATGACGCGCTTGGTCGGCAGACCGGCGTTCAGAACCTCGATGAAGCCGCCCCCGGATGAGGGCTCAGGGTCGGTGACCAGACGCGCGACCTGCACGTAGTCGCGGCGTTCTCCATGCCACAGCTGTGCAGCGCGCGCGATGCCCTCGCGCCGCAGCCCAACCCTGAAGGCGATCCCCAAAGACGTCCGGTCGTGGGGCCCGGCGTGAGAGACCACCCTGTGCAGTCCCAGCTCGTCGAAGGCGTAGCGGATCAGCAGCCGAACTGCTCGCGTCGCCAGACCCTGGTCCCGGTGATCGGGGAAGATGACGCACGACAGCTCGCCGGTGCCATCCCCCCGCTGCCGGATCTCTGCCGTCCCGGCGACCACTTGCTGGTGCTCGACCAGAAAGCCCACGACGCTGCGGGAGTCCGAGTAGCCCCGGTGCTGTTGCTCGATCGCCTGGCGCAGGTCCTCCTCAGGCGCCACAGCCGCAGGGAAGCCGAACCAGTGCTCGATCTCCTGGTCGCCCTGCAGACGCACCGAGTCGAGGTCGTCGAATGTCCACGGACGCAGGACCACCTCACCGTCATACAGGGTCGGCTGGGGAGGAACGCTCACGATGGCACCTTAGGCGACCTGCCCGCCTTGCCTCCCCTTCCGGACACCGCGTCGGCACCGATTTGGCGTCTTTGAGAGGCCGCACCGGTGCGGGGATGGGGTCAGACGTGGCGGCGGGACGTAACCACGCGGAAGCGGTTGGCGACATAGGCAGCGTCGACGTATGCCGCGTTCGCAGCCGGGTTCGCGCCGGTGCCGTGGTAGTCGCTGAAAGCGGCCGTCTGGTTGACGAAGACGGGGCCGGTGAGGTTCTCCGAGAGGGCCACGCCGGCATCAGCGGCAGCATCGCGAGCGCCTTCCAGGACATCCTCCGATGTCGAGTAGACGGCGGCCGTCATGGCACCGTGCGCCTTGATCGTGTCCCGCATACGTTGCAGCGACTGGGCCGTGGAGTCGGTCGCGATCAGAAACGTGACCGGGCCAAAGCACTCCTGGGTGTACGCCGCTTCGTTGTCAACGTCCAGCGCGACCAGCCCCGGGGCACGCACCTCCGCATCGGGGTATGACGGGTGAGTCACCTTGCGGGTGTCCAGGAGGACAGTGCCGCCAAGCCGATAGGCCAGCCCGGGAAGGTCGACCGCTCGGGAACGCACATCGTCGTTGACGATGGCGCCAAGGATCTCGACGGCCTTGGCATCGTCGGCGTTGAACCTGGTCAGAGCCCCGCCGAGCTTGGAGCCGAAGTCCTCGAAGGACAGGTGGCCCTCGTCCGTCTCGATGCCGCCGCGGGGAACGTAGATGTTCTGTGGCGTCGTGCACATCTGCCCCGAATAGAGCGACAGCGAGAATGCGAGGTTTCCCAGAACGCCGCGCAGGTTGTCCGTCGAGTCCACGACGATCGAGTTCACGCCGGACTTCTCGGTGTAGACGAGCTTGCCGGACGCTGCGCCCTCCCGCTCGAGCCAGCCACCAAACGCGGGGCCGCCGGTGTAGTCGATGATCGCTACCTCGGGCCGCTCGGCGAGGGTCCTGGCCAGTCCTTCACCATCGGACTCCGGCGCCAGCTGAACAAGGGCGGGGTCAAAACCGCTGTCGCGTAATACCTTTCGGGCAACATTCACGCTGATGGCGAGTGGCAGAACGGCGCGAGGGTGAGGCTTGACGATGACAGAGTTGCCGGTGGCCAGCGAGGCGAACAGACCCGGGTAGCTGTTCCACGTCGGGAAGGTGTTGCAGCCGATGACGATCGCGATGCCGCGCGGGACGATCCGGTAGTCCTTGCGCATCCGGATCGGCACATCCTTTGCAGGCTTCTCCCACAGCACAGAGGCGGGCACGCGCTCCTGCTCGACCAGCGCGCTCACGATGGATTCGAACGCGCGATCCTGGGCGTGGGGTCCTGCCGCCTGGAACGACATGACGAACGGCTGCCCGGCGGTGTGCATGACAGCGTTGGCGATCTCGAACGACCGCGTGTTGATGGCGTCGACGATCTCCACGCAGACCGCCGCCCTGGTGAGGGCTCCGGCGTCGCGCCACGCGGGCATCGCAGCCAGCGCCGCGGCAACCGCCTCGTCCAGGTCGAGTCGCGGGTAGCGGATGCGCAGCTCAGGGCCGTACGGCGACACCTCGCTCCCGGCGAACGTGCCATCTGTGGGCTGGTCGCCCAATGCCGAGAAGTCGGCGCCGAGGTGGGCCTCGAAGGCGGCCAGACCATCCGCCGCAGCGCTCTCGCCGTACACGCGTGGCGACGGCGACTCGGGGTACCGGGAGAAGTAGCTGCGGGACGCCAAGGACTCTCGGCCCTGTTGCAAGGTCTCGCGATGCGCCTCGATCAGGTCGGAGGCGGGCCGTGGTGAGCTCGTGTCAGTGGTCGTCACCCCAAGAATCCTATTCACGGCATTACGCACAGGCCATACGTCTGCAAGCATGCCTCTCGTGACTGTTGACTCCCCACTTTCCTCCGTCGCCGTCGCGGTCATCGGGGTTGGCGCCATGGGCTCGGGTATCGCCCAGATCGCGGCGCAGGCCGGCCATGAGGTTCATCTGGTCGATGCCATCGAAGGCGCTGCGGCGGGAGCGCAGGCACGAATTGGCACAACACTGGCCAGTCTGGCCACCAAGGGCAGGATCACCTCGGGTCAGGCGGAGGCCGCCGGTGCCCACCTCTCCATCGCAAGCTCGATAGGTGACCTGCCCCAGTGCGCACTTGTCATCGAGGCCATCCGCGAGGACCTCGCCGACAAGCGGGCACTGTTCGCGGCACTGGCCGAATCGCAGCCCGCCGGCACGTTGTTGGCCAGCAACACCTCGAGCCTGGACATCGAAAGGATCGCGCAGGGGCTGCTCCATCCCGGACGCGTGCTGGGACTGCATTTCTTCAACCCACCACCTCGCATGCGTCTGGTCGAGGTGATCCGCGGCAAGGCGACCAGCGACGAATCCCTCGCTGCCGCTGAGGAGCTCATGAGGACATGGGGCAAGACCACGGTGCGCTGCACCTCCACCCCCGGCTTCATCGTCAACCGCGTCGCGAGGCCGTTCTACGGCGAGGCGCAGCGCATGGTCGAGGCTGGCGTCGCCGATGCCGCCACCATCGACTTTGCGATAAGAGAGATCGGCGGCTTCAGGATGGGACCGATGGAGCTCACAGACCTCATCGGGCAAGATGTGAATCTCGCCGTGAGCACGTCGGTGTGGGAGCAGACGGGCCGCGACGAGCGTTATGCCCCAACGGAATTTCAGCGCCGGCTCGTGGCCGATGGTCACCTGGGCCGCAAAAGCGGCCAGGGCGTCTTCCGGTATGACGGCGCCGGCCATGCGATCGATGCCTTACCTGACAAGGTCCTCGCCGCCGAGCTTGCCAGCGGTCCGACCCTCACCAACCCGCTCGGCCGGACGCTGGCAATGCTCGTGAACGAAGCAGTCGACCTGGTCGCCCGCCGTGAGGCCAGCGCCGAAGACGTCGACACGGCAATGGAGCTGGGCACCAACTTCCCCAAGGGACCGATCGCCTGGGGCACCGAAATTGGCTTCGACGTGATCGCCACCCAGCTGGGGCAGCTCGATGCCGCCTTCCCGGGAGGCCGGTACCGGCCAAGTCCTGCGTTGACGTGGAAGGAGAGATAGATGAACCTGCCCGTGATCGCACCTCGCCCCGACTTGTATGACGAGGCTGAGAGATGGTCCCTGGACGAGCTGCGCGCCAAACAGCTTCAGCGGCTCCAGTGGTCGGTGAAACAGGTGTACGACAACGTTGAACACTATAGAAACGCCTTTGATGCCAGGGGCATTCATCCACAAGACGTCAAGAGTCTCGATGACATAAGGCTGCTGCCACTCACCAGCAAGGCCGACCTCCGGGACAACTACCCGTTCGGGTTGTTCGCTGTCCCGCGCGAGCAGGTCGTGCGCATCCACGCCTCCAGTGGCTCGACCGGTAAGCCCACCGTGGTCGGCTACACCGCGGACGACATCGCCATGTGGGCATCTGTCGTGGCGCGATCGATCCGTGCCGCCGGAATCCGCCCCGGAGATGTGATGCATGTGGCCTACGGATACGGCCTCTTTACGGGTGGCCTTGGTGCGCACTATGGCGCAGAAGCGTTGGGCTGCACCGTGATACCGATGTCGGGCGGTCAGACCGAGAGGCAGATCCAGCTGATTCAGGACTTCCGGCCGCGGGGCATCATGGTCACTCCCTCGTACTTCCTGTCGATGCTCGATGAGATGGCGGCGCAGGGCATCGACCCGAAGTCGACCTCGCTCGAGGTTGGCATCTTTGGAGGAGAGCCATGGACCGACGCGATGCGCCACGAGATCCAGGATCGGGCTGACATGCACGCCGTGGACATCTTCGGGCTCTCCGAGGTGATCGGCCCGGGTGTTGCCCAGGAGTGCGTGGAGACCAAGGACGGCCTGAACATCTGGGAGGACCACTTCTATCCGGAAGTGGTCAACCCGATGACCGACGAGCCCGTCGAGGACGGAGAGATCGGTGAGCTTGTGTTCACGTCCCTGACCAAGCAGGCGATGCCGGTGATGCGCTACCGCACCAGGGACCTGACCAAGCTGCTGCCGGGAACCGCCCGACCGGGATTTCGCCGGATGGAGAAGGTCACTGGGCGCACCGACGACCTGATGATCGTGCGTGGCGTCAACGTTTTCCCCACCCAGATCGAGGAGATTGTGCTTGCCGTGCCGGGGCTCAGCCCCTACTTCCAGTGCGTTCTGACCCGGCCCGCTCGGCTGGACGAGCTGACCGTGAATGTCGAAGCAGACCCATCCGTGCCCGAAGGAGCACGCGCCGCGCTGGCAGATGAGGTCAGGCACCACATCAAGTCCACCGTTGGGACCTCAGCCAAGGTCAACGTCATCGAGCCCGGCGGGATCGAGCGTTCGGTCGGCAAGGCTCGTCGGATCATCGACCTACGTCACCGGTGAGCGGCACGTGGAGCTGTGAGGAGCGACTGAGCGACCGGGCGCGGACCCTTAGCTCCAGAACCGCCGGTCCCATCGTTGGGTGCCGATGCGAGTGTCGCCGCCCCGCCCTGGATGCACGACGGTGGACGACGGCAGAGCGAACAGCCCGCCCCGGATCGAGGCCAGCAAGGCAAATCGGTCCGGCGCAGGAAGGTCGGCCCCGCCCGCTCCATGCAGCCCGAGGGTCTCACCCGTGAATACGGCGGACAGCGACGGCGCATACCAGCAGAGGGCGCCGCGGGTGATGCCTGGCGTGTGGATCGACCCCAACCTCAGGCCTCCGAGATCCACCACCAGACCGTCGGGGACCGAGCGCATCGGCCGCCGTTCTGGCTCGGCCTGCCGCCAGATGGCGAGATCGTCCGTGTGAAGGTAAGTCGCAGCGCCTGTGTAGTCGGCCAAAGCTACTGCGGTTTGGACTGATTCGGGCCAAAGATTGGTCCAGAGGATTGCCTTGAGCCGACGGCGGTCGCAGTGACCCAAAAGGTCCCCCACCGGGCCGGCGGGGTCGATCACGACGCACTCAGGACCGTCGTCGACGAACCAGACGTTGCGCTCGCCGTCTGCAGTCACCACACATCGCGACGCCTCCTGCCCCTGCCGCACTGTGGTCACATCTCATGGGAACACACGATCGGGGCGCGAACAACGAGGGAGCGGCGCGGCATACCGTGTCCGCATGCGCGTTCTCGTCACCGGAGGAGCCGGGTACATCGGCTCACACACGGTCATCCAGCTCATTGCCGCCGGACACGACGTCCTCATCGTCGACAACTTCTCCAACTCGAAGCCGACCGTGATTCACCGGCTCGAGTCGATCGCCGGTGTGCGGCTGCCGGTTCACGCTTTCGACCTGCGCGACGCCGAAAAGACCGAGCACCTCTTTGCCGAGGAGCGGATCGACGCGGTCATCCACTTCGCCGGGCTTAAGGCGGTCGGCGAGAGCATGGAACAACCGCTGGCGTACTACGAGAACAACCTCGGCTCAACCTTCTCGCTCGTTCGGGCGATGGCGCGCCATGCTGTCACCAAGCTCGTCTTCTCATCATCAGCAACGGTTTACGGCCATAACGCCCCCGTGCCGATGACTGAGGACCTCCCCACCTCGGCAACCAACCCCTACGGGTGGACCAAGGTCATGGTCGAACAGGTCCTTCGAGACGTCGCCGACGCCGAGCCGGCCTGGCGGATCGCCCTGCTCCGGTACTTCAACCCGGTCGGCGCCCACCCATCCGGCACCATCGGCGAGGACCCGTCCGGCATCCCGAACAACCTGATGCCGTACATCTCACAGGTCGCGGTGGGCCGCCGCGACAAGCTGCGCATCTTCGGTGACGACTACGACACGCCCGACGGGACCGCGTTGCGTGACTACATCCATGTGGAGGACCTCGCCGCCGGACACGTCGCGGCGCTGGCACGCCTCAGCTCGACCGACAACGCCGTGAGCACCTGGAACCTCGGCACCGGCACCGGATCAAGCGTGTTCGATGTACTCCACGCCTTCGAGCGGGCGGTCGGACATGACCTACCTTACGAGGTCGTCGGGCGCCGGGCCGGAGACATCGCAGCCTCCTTCGCCGACCCGGCCAGAGCCAATGAGGAGCTCAGCTGGACCGCCACCCGCTCCCTCGACGACATGTCCGCCGACGCCTGGCGCTGGCAGTCGCGGAACCCGGACGGCTACCCGGACGCTTGACTGAGACGAGGGTCATGACCCGGGATCGCGACCGGTGGACCAGGTGTAGGTAGTGTCTTAAGGGACACGTAGGAACAGTGGAATGAGGGAGAACGATGGGCGCAGTAGACATCGCGAGATGGCAGTTCGCAATTGTGACCGTCTACCACTTCTTCTTCGTGCCAGTCACGATCGGGCTATCACTGATCATCGCCGGCTTCGAGACCGCATGGCTGCGCAATCGCAACCCCGAGATGCTGCGGCTCACCAAGTTCTTCGGCAAGCTCTTCACCATCAACTTCGCCCTCGGGCTGGTCACTGGAATCGTCCAGGAGTTCCAGTTCGGAATGAACTGGAGTGACTACTCGCGCTTCGTCGGGGACATCTTCGGTGCGCCGCTGGCGATCGAGGCTCTGCTGGCGTTCTTCCTCGAGTCCACCTTCCTTGGCCTGTGGATCTTCGGTTGGGACAAGCTCCCACCCAAGCTGCACGCAGCCTGCATGTGGCTCGTCGCGGTCGGAACCCTGTTGTCTTCCTACTTCATCCTCGCGGCCAACTCCTGGATGCAGAACCCCGTTGGCTACCGGTTCAACCCTGTGACCGGGCGGGCAGAGCTGACCGACTTTGTCGCAGTGCTCACCAACAAGGTGCAGCTCGTGACGTTTCCGCACACCGTCGTCAGCGCGTACATGGTCGGCGGAGCATTCGTCATGGCCGTGGGTCTGTGGCACCTGCGCAAGCGGGGCGTCGGCAAGAACGCCACGATGTACCGCAAGGCAACTCGGATCGGCGCCTGGTTCACCCTCGTCTCGGCTCTCGGCGTCATCGTCTCGGGCGACCTGCAGGGCAAGGTCATGACCGAGGTCCAGCCCATGAAGATGGCAGCGGCCGAGGCGCTCTATCAAAGCGCCGGAAGCAATGCCCCGTTCTCACTGTTGACGATCGGCTCACTCGACGGCACCCAGGAGAAGTTCTCTGTCACCGTGCCGAGCCTGCTCAGCTTCCTGGCCACTGGACGTTTCGACGGTTCGGTCAAGGGCATCAACGAGCTCAAGGCCGCCTACGAGAAGCAGTACGGCGCGGACGCCACCGCTCGAGTGTTCAGCAAGAGCTACACCCCGACCATCCCAGTCACGTACTGGTCGTTCAGACTGATGATCGGGCTCGGGCTGGTGGGCGCCCTGATCGCCATCGCCGTGCTGTGGTCAACTCGCCGCGACCAGATCCCCCGTCATCGCCTGTGGTTCTGGGCCGCACTGGCCGCGCCACTGCTTCCCTTGTTCGCCAACAGCTTTGGCTGGATCTTCACCGAGACGGGACGACAGCCGTGGATCGTCTTTGGCGTCATGACAACCGCCAGCGGGGTCTCCCCGAACGTGTCTGCCGGCGAGGTCTGGACCTCGCTGATCACCCTCACCCTGCTGTATGCCGTCCTGGCCGTCATCGAGGTGAAGCTCCTGCTTCGGGCCATCGTGGTCGGTGCGCCGGCCTTCGAAGAACCCCTTGACCCCGCAGATCAGGACGAGAACGCGCCCCTCGTCTTCGCCTACTGAGAGCCGGGAGACATCATGGAGCTCACCACCGTCTGGTTCATCCTGATCGCTGTTCTGTGGACCGGCTACTTCGTCCTTGAGGGCTTCGACTTCGGTGTCGGCATGCTGATGCCGGTGCTGGGCCGTGGCGAACAGGGCGAAGTCCGAAAGCGCGTGCTGCTGAACACGATCGGCCCGGTCTGGGACGGCAACGAGGTCTGGCTGCTCACTGCTGGCGGTGCCACCTTCGCGGCCTTCCCGCACTGGTACGCGACGATGTTCAGCGGTCTTTATCTTCCGCTGCTGATCATCCTGGTCGCGCTGATCGTGCGAGCCCTGGGCTTCGACTACCGAGGCAAGGTGGATGACCCGACCTGGCGCAAGCGCTGGGACATCGCCATCTTCTTCGGCTCCGCTGTCCCGGCGCTGCTCTGGGGCGTGGCGCTGACGAACGTCGTGATGGGCGTGCCGATCAATGCCGCCAAGGAGTACACGGGGAACTTGTTCACCCTGCTCAACCCGGTCGGGCTGCTCGGCGGACTGACCGTCGTGGCGCTCTTCCTCACCCACGGTGCGATCTTCATCGCTCTCAAGACCGAGGGCGATATCCGGATCGAGGCAAGAGCCCTGGCAGTCAAGGTCGGTGCGGCAGCCGCGGTACTTGCCGTTGCCCTGCTCGTCACCATCAACGTGTCGACCGGCTCGGCCGGCTCGTGGATCACCGCGGTGGTTGCCGCAGTCGCCCTGCTCGCCGGCTTGTTCGCGGCTTTCCGCGAGCGTGAGGGATGGGCCTTCGTCGGGACCTTCGCCGCGATCGCCGCCGCCGTGGCGACCTTGTTCCTGGCGCTGTTCCCCGACGTGATGCCGTCCTCGACCAACGCAGCCTTCTCGCTCACCACGACGAACGCGAGCAGCACCGCATACACGCTGACGATCATGACCTGGGTAGCAGCGATCTTCACTCCTATCGTGCTGCTGTACACGTCGTGGACCTACTGGACCTTCCGCAGGCGGATCGGCACCCAGCACATCCCGGCGATCACCGTGGGCGCCTTGCACTGATGCGGCCGTTCGACCCCCGACTGCTCACCGAGGTCCCCGCGACGCGAAGACCGGTGCTCACGCTCGGGGCGATCGGGGTTGTGCTGGGTCTTGTGACGATCGGGCTTGCGTTTGCCCTGACCAGCGTTGTCGTGGCCGTGGTCGAGGGCCACGAGGTCGTCACGCCGGCTCTCTGGCTCGTCGCTCTGTTCACCCTGCGCGCTCTGCTGGCGGCAACGAGCGAGCAGGTCGGGTCCTGGGCAGGGATGCGGGTGTCGACCATCCTTCGGGAGTCCCTCATCGGGACCTGGCTCGAGCGGGATGCAGACTCGCGCCCCGAGACGGGCCGCGCGCAAACCCTTGCCGCGCAGGGGATGACATCCATCGAGCCGTATGTCGCACGCTTCCTCCCAGCGCTCGTGTCCGCTGCCCTTCTCCCCTTCCTTGCCATTGCCACCCTGTTGTTCGTCGACTGGCCCAGTGCTCTGATTGTCGCGCTCACCGTCCCCCTGCTACCGGTCTTCGCAGCTCTGATCGGACAGACAACCCAGGAGTCCACCCGGCGCCGGTGGCGATCACTGTCGGCCCTGTCCGGGCACTTCCTCGACGTGATGCGAGGGCTTCCGACCCTCGCGTCCTACGGTCGCGCCGAGGCCCAGGTGGAGACGATCGGGGCGGTGAGCCTTCGGCACCGAGTTGCCACGATGGGGACGCTTCGTCTGGCCTTCATGAGCTCCGCGGCACTCGAGCTGCTGGCCTCTCTCTCCGTGGCGCTGGTCGCCGTTTCCGTGGGCATCCGGCTGGCCAATGGCTCGATGACGCTCTACACCGGGATGCTGGCCATTCTTCTTGCGCCAGAGGCCTACTGGCCGATCCGCCGGGTTGGAGCGGAGTTCCACTCGGCCGCCGACGGCGCCGAGGCACTGCGCGACGTCCTGTCCGAGCTCCACCTCACCACTACGCGACCGCACACGCAGCCTGCACCGTTTGAGGCCGTGGGGCGCCCCGATTCGATGCCGAAGCGGCGTCCGGTGGAGCCTGAGACGTCGGTCGGGCCTGAGACGTCGGTGGTGGTCGATGGGTTGAGCTACCGCTACCCGGGATCTGCCACCGACCTCCTGCGCGACCTGTCCTTCGACCTCACGGTCGGTCTGACAGTTGTTACCGGTCCATCGGGAGCCGGAAAGTCGACTCTCCTGGAGCTGATGGCCGGCCTACGCAGGCCGAGTACCGGCATTGTCATCGCACCCCCTTCCCATCTCGTCACCCAACGGCCCTTCCTCGCGGCGGGAACGGTGAGAGACAACCTGACACTGGGGAACGACGGGGCCGACGACTCGCTCTGGGATGTCTTGCGCGAGGTCGGCCTCGAAGTCACGATCCGCTCCCTCACGCAGGGAATGGAGACCAGGCTGGGCGACGAAGGGTTCGGGCTGTCGGCGGGCCAGCGCGCCCGGCTCACTTTGGCCAGGGCCGCCCTCTCGAAGAGCCCGCTGATCCTGCTCGATGAGCCGACTGCCCATCTCGATGTCGAGTCAGCGGCCCAAGCACACCGCCTGATCCAGCGGCTCGCCGAGCAGCGGATCGTCGTCGCCGTCTCGCACAGACCCGAGCTTCTCGCCCTCGCCGACCAGAGCGTCAGCCTCGCCCTGAAGCCCGACGCGAATCTCCACGAGGTTCTCTCGTGAGATCTCCTGACCCCCTTTCCACGCCCGGGGGCATCGGACGTGGGGTTGGGCCGGTCAGGGCCGTCTTCAGCGCCGGGTTGCTCGGAGGTATCGCGACCGCCTCAGGAATCGCTCTGACCGCCACCTCCGGCTGGCTCATCGTCCGGGCCAGCCAACGACCGCCCATTCTCCTGCTGCTCACGGCGATCGTGGCCGTCCGCGCGTTCGGTATGGCGCGCCCTGTCTTTCGTTACTGGGAGCGCCTGCGTTCCCACGACGTGGCCCTCGCCGACCTGGCCGACCGACGCACCACGGCATACGAACGGCTCATCCCCCTCACCCCGGCGCGACTTGGCCGCCGAGGTCGCGCCGACCTGCTCACCGGAGTCGTCGACGACCTGAGCGACGTGGTGGACGCACAGGTAAGGGTCACCGTCCCGGTCCTGTCGGTGCTGTTCGCGAGCATCCTGACGACGATCGTCGCCGCCGCGCTCGCACCGATGGCCGGCGTGGTGATCATGGCCATGACGATCTCCGCAGCCGCGGTCTTCGCCCTGGGCTGGCGACTCGAGTCCCAGTCGCAACAGACCCTTCTGGCCGCCCGTGCCGAGGTCGCCCGGGTGACGGCACTTGTCTCCGGAAATGCCAGCGAGCTCCAGGCCATCGGAGCAACGGGTCGAGCGCGAACGTGGCTGGCCACGGCCCACGAAGACCTGGTCAGTGCCGGCCGACGCCAGAGTCATGGTCGGGCTGCGGCCGCTGGGCTCCTGCTGCTGCTGACGGCGGCGGGAGCAATCGCCATGACGACCGTCATCCTGCCGGGCGTCGGGACCACCATCTCGACGCCAGTGGCAGCCCTGCTGGTCCTGACGCCCGTCGCGCTCGGGGAGGCCCTCTCCACCCTGCCCGATGCCATGCGCGCCCTGGCCCGATCCCAGGCCAGCGCCATCCGCCTGCGAGCTCTGCTCGACCAGCCACCAGCCGTCGAGGCCATCGGAGCTGAGCATCTGGAGACCGAAGCAGGTATGCCGTCGGTCATCTCGGTGAGAGATCTCACCGCCGCGTGGAGCGGGACCGCACCACAGGTCGGGCCGGTCAGCCTGCAGGTCGAGGCGGGCACCAGACTGGCGATCACCGGTCCCAACGGCTGTGGAAAGTCGACCCTTCTCGCCGTGATCGCCCGGGCGCTTGACCCCACCGGTGGTTCCTACCGCCTGGGCGACCAGGACGCCTTGTCACTGAATCTCGCTCAGGCGCGGGCCGCCTTCGCCGTGCTCGACGACGAACCTCACCTGTTCGCCTCCACGCTGCGAGCGAACCTCGGCCTGGCGCGACCCGGGGCAACGGATGCCGAGCTGGTCGGCGCGCTCGACCGGGCCGGTCTGGGCCTGTGGCTCGCCGATCTGCCTGACGGACTGGACACCGTGATCGGGGCGGACGGGCGTGGCGTCTCCGGAGGAGAGCGGGCACGGCTTGGACTCACCCGGGGCCTGGTCTCTCAGCGGCCGGTACTTCTCCTCGACGAGCCGGTGGCCCACCTCGACCACACCACGGCGGACGCGGTCCTGGCCGACCTGACGCATGGGACGACCGGTCAGTCGGTGGTCATGGTCAGCCATCGCCCGGACGGCCTCGAGAAGTTCGACCGCGTCATCGATCTTTCGCTACCAGACGCTGATCCGGTCACCTCAGGTTGAGCTCCCCAGCACTGGTCACCTGGTTCCATCCCGCGAGGCTCACGTGCAGCATTGAGACAAGTCTCTCGAACGAGTGACTGACGTCCTGCGGCAGGCCGAAACCACCGCCGATCTCCAGGCTGACGAAGCCGTGCAGTGCGCTCCGTGCTGCCCTGGTGGCATGGATCGCCTCGTCGCCGTCCAACCCGTACCCGCGCAGCGCGGCGAATACGGCCTGCACGGCTTGCTCTCCCGCTGCCACATGCTCGGGGTCCTGGGGGTCAGGAACACGCTGGGTCGACGGGTAACGGCCGGGATGAGCTAGCGCGTACACCCTGTAGGCATCGGCGAGGCATCGCAGTGCCTCCTCACCCGACCGGCCGGCGACGGAACCCGTGAGTGCCTGCGCCAGCTCGGCCGTCGCACGCGCAGAGACCTTCTGCTGCAACGCTTCCAGGCTGCGCACATGTTTGTAGAGCGACGGCGCGGCCACCCCGGTACGGCCGGCCACCGCGGCCAGCGTCAGAGCAGCCCATCCCTGCTCGTCAACCAGGTCGACCGCCGCGTCCACCACCGACCCGGTGGACAGGCCGGCCCTAGGCATGCACGACGCCAGCCAGGAACGGCAGGATCGCCGAAGCGGTATCCACGGGGAGCTCGGCGTGGGGGTAGTGCCCGGCCCCGTCGATCATCGCGACGGTGGTGTCGGTGTGGGCGCCGAAGAGCTGTCGGGCGTATTCGGCATCGGCTGCGGGGTCCGGGAAGTCGGGGTCCTTGGTACCCATGACGATCCGCACGGGACACGTCACGTCGACGGCGCGGCCATAGCACTCGGCCTGGCGACCCATCGCGCCACGGGTCGCTGCCATCCGGCCACGTTCCCTCAGGTTGGACTGAAGCGCTCGCACATAGGCACCGAAGTCGGCAGGCTTGGGCGCCTTGTACAACGTGGGGTAGTACACCCGACTCCAGATCGCGGCCCGGCTCGTGACCGCTGCGACAGCGATCCGCATCAGGGGCGAGAGCTCGCGTTGCTGAGCGAAGGGGCCGAGAAGGACGATGGCGCTGACCAGCGCGGGCTCCTCGGCCGCAGCCCAGACCGCCGCGGCAGCCGAGGAGGAGTGGCCGATGATGACTGCCGGGCCGCCGAGATGGCGCGCCATTGCGAGCATGTCCTCGCCGGTCGCGGGACTGCCATAGGCCGCCCATCCCGAGCTCGACTCCCCGTGGCCCCGCTGGTCCAGGCGGGCCGCGCGGTAGCCGGCCTGAACGAGCGCGGGTGTGGTGAACCGGAAAGCTTGGCGGAGGTCACCCATTCCCGGCGCACACAGCACCAGGGGACCGTCCTCCGGACCGCTTACGTCGTAGGCAAGACGGCCGCCGGGGACATCAAGGAACTGGGTCTCGAACTCTTGGCTACTGTTCATAGCCTTTACGCTAATAGGATTAACCGCTCGCAGTCAAGAGGGACGATCAGGAAGTCGTGAGCGTGGTCAGACGACCTTCCAGAAAGGCCCGTTCGACGTCGTTCTGGGCCAGCGCCAGTGCCCTCCGGTATGCCGCCGCAGCCGCTTGGTCGTGCCCCAGCCTTCGCAGAAAGTCAGCACGGGTCGCGGGCAGGTAGTGGTAGGTCGACAACGCCGGTCCATCATCGGCCTCGAGCTGCTCGAGTGCCTGCAGACCAGCTTCCGCACCGGAACGAAAGCCGACTGCCACAACACGATTGAGCGCCACGACAGGGGAGGGCCAGGTGTCGAGCAGTAGATCGTAGAGGTCGACGATCTCCGCCCAGTCCGTGTCGGCGAAGCGTGGAGCCTCGGCGTGTAGCGCGGCGATGGCAGCCTGGATGACGAACCTGCCGGGGCGGCCGCCACGCAGGGCCTCGAGCACCATGCCCCGTCCTCGTTCGATCGCCGCGCGATCCCAGCGCGACCGGTCCTGGTCCTCGAGCAGGACGAGTTGGCCACCCTCATTCACCCGTGTCATCCGCCGGGCATCGGTGAGCAGGATCAGTGCCAGCAGCCCGCGAACCTCGCGCTCATCCGGCATCAGGTCGACCAGGACCTTGCACAGCTCGATGGAGCGATCTACCAGATCGGGGCGCACCAAGCTGTCGCCAGTGGGAGCCGTGTGACCGGCAGTGAAGACGAGATGCACCGCGGTCAGCACGGCGTCGAGCCGCTCGGGCAGCTCGTGCGGGTCAGGCACCCGGTAGGGGATCCGCGCACCGGAGATCTTCTTCTTCGCCCGGGTGACGCGAGCCGCCATCGTCGGCTCGCTGACCAGGAACGCATGGGCAATCTGCTCGGTAGTCAGGTCGCAGACCAGCCGCAGCGTCAACGCCACCTGCGCCTCCCTCGCCAGTGCCGGGTGACAACAGGTGAAGACAAGACGAAGACGGTCGTCGGGTATGTCATCCATCTCGGTGAGCTGTGTTTCGGGAGAGGGCGAGGCCAGGTGGTTCCCCGGCGGTCCGGAAATGCCGTCCGGCTCGATCAGCAGAGGAAGCCTGATGCGAAGAGCTGCTGCGCGGCGGTGGGAGTCAAGGGCTTTTCGCCGAGCCGTGGTGGTCAGCCACGCGCCGGGGCTGCGCGGTATGCCGTCGCGTCGCCACGTCTCGAGCGCGCTGACATAGGCGTCCTGCGCGCACTCCTGGGCCAGGTCGATGTCGCCGGCCACGCGCACCGTCGCGGCCAGGACGCGGGCCCATTCGTGGCGGTGCGCGGCGGCGAGCGCGAGCCTGACCTCGTCGGACGTGGTCACCCGGAAGTCAGCCCTCCGGGAACACCATGACGGGTCGCACCTCGACACCGCCGAAGCGGGCAGGAACCATCTTGGCCATCTTGATCGCTTGATCGAGATCGTCGGCCTCGAGCAGGTAGAAGCCGCCGAGCGCCTCCTTCGTCTCGACAAACGGACCGTCAGTGACGACGTCGCCACGGATCGAGGTGGCTGTCTCCGTGCTCTGAAGCGCGTTGCCGCCGGCGATCTTGCCGCCGCGCTCGATGACCTGCTCGGCGAACCGGTTGTGGGCGTCCATGATCTGGCCGTAGACCTCGGGAGCCGCCTTCGCGTACTCGGACTCGCTTTCGTAAATCAGGACGACGTACTGAGCCATGGTGTACTCCTGTGGTTGAAGGGCTGGTTGAAGGACTCTGACAATGTGTCGACGAACCGGTGGGCCGGGAATCGACAACCCCGTCCGGTCATTCTTGCCTCTCGGCCGAATGGTGGCTATGCCCCGACGGGACTATGAGGCAGCCCCGACGAGTGCGGTTCAATGGGCGAGTGCCCCTCGCTCCTACCTACCGCATCTGCGTCATCTGCTCCGGGAACATCTGCCGCTCCCCGATGGGCGAGGTGATCCTGACCTCGATGCTCCGGTCCGCGGGGTTCGGCGACCGCGTTGTCGTTGACTCCGCGGGCACCGCTGGCTGGCACGAGGGTGACCCTGCGGACCCGCGCACCGTGCACACGCTCAAGGCCCACGGGTATGACGGCACTCACCACCGCGCCCGGGAGTTTCGGCCCGAGTGGTTCAGCGACAGGGACCTGATCCTGGCGGCGGACCAGGGACACGTCCGGGATCTGCGCCGTTGGGCTCCCGATGCTGCGACGGCGGCGAAGGTGCGACTCCTGCGCGAGTTCGACCCGACGTCGTTGGACGCCGGAACCTTGGAGGTCGACGACCCGTGCTTCGGGGACGGCGACGACTTCGACCGATGCCTGAGCGTGGTCGAACGCGCCTGCCGGGGCCTGGTCGAAGACATCCCCTCCCGGCTGGCCGAGCGATCCGAGCCTGCAACCAGCCCAGGATGAGCAGGCCTCGCGCTTCGACGGGGATCCTCCTGGCCATCGGAGCGGCTGTGTTGTTCGCGGTCAACGGAAACGTCAGCAAGGTCGCCCTGCTGAACGGGATCTCCTCGCTGCAGCTTGTCTCCGTGCGTAGTGCGGGAACCGCGTTGATCCTGCTGGGGATCACCGCGCTGACTAAGCCGGCCGCCCTCCGCGTGAGTCGCCGCGAGCTAGCCTTTCTGGCTCTGTACGGCGTCACCGGCATCGCGATGGTCCAATGGCTCTACTTCGTCGCGCTCCAGCGACTGCCCGTCGGCATCGCCCTGTTGTTCGAGTACACCGCACCACTGATGGTCGCGCTGTGGGTGCGCTTCGTGCAGAAGCAGCCGGTGAAGTCCCGGCTCTGGCTGGGGCTGGCCTTCGCGCTGACCGGTCTGGCGCTGGTGGCCCAGTTCTGGAAGGGCATGACCCTCGACCCGGTCGGCTTGGTCAGCGCGCTCGGGGCCGGGGCGGCATTGGCGTGCTACTACCTCATGGGTGAACGCGGCCAGCGCGAACGAGACCCAATCTCGTTGATGGGCTTCACTTTCGGCTTCTCAGCCATCCTCTGGGCGATCGTCTCTCCGTGGTGGACCTTCCCGCTGTCGAAGCTCAGCAATGTCGTCGCGCTCCCCGGCGCGCTCCCCGGAAGCTCCCCGTTGGGGCTGTTGATCGTGTGGATCATCGTTCTCGGCACCGTCGCGCCGTTCCTGCTGGTGCTGCTCGCCGTTGGGCACCTGGGCCCCGCGAGGGTGGGCCTGATCGGCATGCTTGAACCTGTGGGCGCCGGCATCATCGCCTGGGTGCTCCTCGGCGAGTCCCTCAATGCCACCCAGGTTTTGGGGTCGGTCATCGTGCTCGTGGGGATCGTTCTGGCCGAGACTGCCAGGCAGACCAGGAGCCCTTCGCACCCTTCACCCCCGCCCGAGTCTTCGAGCGGCGACCTCGCCGCCAGGACGAATCAGACGCCGGTGACGTCGCCGCTCCCGGAGGGCATCGCGCCCTAGCCATTTCGGAGACATGCCGCTTCTGGGCGAAGACGCGTACGAGGAGGCGCGGGCAAGAGCAGGGGATGGTGGCTGTCGGTCCCGGGTGGCAGGCTCCGATGTGGGCCGAAACACCCGGCCACGCGCCATACCAGCGTGCACAACGACCGTTCGAGGAGCGCACGATGCCCACACGCGATGAGAGCTGGCCCAACGGCACCCCCTGCTGGGTCGACGTGCTGGTTACCGACCCCGCCGCCGCCAAAACCTTCTACTCGAGCCTGTTCGGCTGGGACATCCAGGACGGACCGCCGGAGGCCGGGGGCTATGCCATGTGCTTGGTGAATGGCCGGGCGGTCGCCGCCATCAGTCCCAAGCCGGAGGGCAACCCCTTCCCCAACTGCTGGTCCACCTACCTCGCCTCCGATGACGTCGAGGCAACCGTGGCAAAAGCCACGCAGGCCGGGGGCACCTTCATGATGGAGCCGATGGACGTCATGACCGCAGGTCGTATGGCGTTCGGGATGGACCCGACCGGCGCGCCGTATGGCATCTGGCAGGCGGGCGACCACAAGGGCGTCGGCGTATACAACGAGCCCGGCGCCTTGGTTTGGAACGAGCTGATGACACGCGACTACGAGGGAGCAAAAGCCTTCTATGGCACCGTGTTCGGTTACGACTATGAGCAGATGGGCGACGGCACGACGTTCCAGTACTCCACGATCCATCGAAGCGACGGCACGGTGATCGGCGGTATCGGCGCCATGGGTGCTGAGGTGCCGGCGGACATGACGCCGGCGTGGGCGACGTACTTCAACGTCTCCGACACCGACGCGATGGTCGCAAAGGCTGCAGAGCTCGGGGCCACCGTCCTGCGTGAGCCGTGGGACACCCCCTTCGGCCGGATGGCGATGATCCAGGGACCTCAGGGCGAGATCTTCTCCATCGCGCAGACGCCCCCGCGCTGAGTGCGCTGATCCTGGCTCGTAGGCCTGAGCGCACGGGAGGCGCGACGAAAGACGAGGCCCGCTTGGAGGAACGCTTCGTGACGCGAATTTGCTTGTGTCACAATGAGTTTCGTCGTGGATAAGGCTTCCGCTTGTCGGTCGAATGACATACAATAGGACACATGATCGACAAGTTCTCGCAGGCCCTCACGCTCATGCGTGAGGCCTTCGCGGACGCCGAGACCGGGTCGATGTTGATCCCGGCCGTGGACCTTGCCGGCGAGGTCGAGGGTGCGCAGAGGGTGATCAACGCTGCGTCAGCCGTGCAAGCGCTGCGGGTGACTCAGTACGCAGGCCGTGACGAGGAAAAGGACGACTCCGGGGCATGGTCGGACGTCGACCACGGCGTTGGGCATGTCAGTGAGTTCGCCGCGGACGCTCTGGGGCCGATGCTGGCCATGGGCTCGGTCGCGGCCGGGCGCAAGGTCGACACCGCCGCGTTCCTGGCGTCGCGGCTGCCGGTGACTCTGGCTGCGATGAGCGCCGGGGACCTGGACTCCTGGCGGGCCACCATCATCGCCACCGAGCTGGCCGAGGCCAGCAGGGAGTCCTGCGCGGCCGTGGAGGCGCTGATCTTCCCCGCAGTCCTGGGAGAGGCACCCGGGGCGGTCACCAGACGGGTCCGCCGGGTGCTAGGACGGGTTGATGCAGACGCGGTGCGGGCCAAGGCCGCCAAGGAGCGCCTCGACCGGTTTGTCCACGCCTATCCCTCCCAGGTGCCCGGGCTCACTAGCTGGGTGGCCTCACTGCCGGCGGCGGAGTCCGCCGCCTGCTGGGCAGCGATCGACGAGCTGGCCCACCAGATGGACGGCGAGGACCCGACCCGGACCCTGGGGCAGTGCCGGGCCGACGCGCTGGTCGACCTGATGCTGGGCAACGCCACGGTGTCCACCACCGTGACGTTGATGATCCCGGTCCAGACCGCGACCGTGGACGAACCCGATGGCGCGCTGGAACGCGACCTGCTCGTCCACGGCCCCAGGTCACGCCCGGGGTTGAGTCCCGTGCTCGGTTACCCCAACCCTTTGGCCGACACCGACGACTTCGGCCAGCCCGCCCCCGACCTCAACCCGATGATCGAGCCGACCTGGACCCAGATCTGCGCCATGGGATACGAGATCCCCGGCATCGGCGTCATCGGCGGGGACGTCGTGGCCTCCATCCTGGAAAGGTTCGACACCCGCATCGCCCGGGTCCTGCTCGACGAACGCACCGGCGTGCTGATCGAGACCGGCGTCAAGACCTACCGGCCCAACCCGGCGATGCGCCGCTTCGTCCAACAACGCGACGGCCACTGCCGCTTCCCCGGCTGCGCGCGCAACGCCACCCGCTGCGAACCCGACCACGTCATCCCTTACTCCCGCGGCGGACCCACCGCCATCTCGAACCTGGCCTGCCTGTGCAAACACCACCACCGGGTCAAACACGATGCCGGCTGGACGCTGACCATGACCCCCGACGGGGACTGCATCTGGGCCGACCCCCACGGGCGCCAGTATGCGACCCACCCCATCAACCACCACGAGCTCGCCGCCTGAACGCCGGCGCGCACTGTCACCCGCGCGCACGCGGTTAGGCGGACTCACGGTCAGAGGGACTCACGGTCAGACGGACTCACGGTCAGACAGTGTCGATCCCCAGGTCATCGGCCGCGATGGCAAACGGAGCTAGCCGCCGCTGCGCTGAGTGCGCCGATCTTGGGTGGCCACGGGTTGTTCAATGGCCACCCAAGACTCTGGGAGTATGGCGACCATGGCCTCGCTTGCTGACGCGTCCACCCCCATCCCCCTCGGCGCCCTCGACGGCCGCTATCGCGGTGTTGTTGCCCCCTTGGTCGACCACCTCTCCGAGGCGGCCCTCAACCGCGAGAGGGTGCGGGTCGAGGTCGAGTGGCTGATCCATCTGACCGACCACCACGTGGTCGCCAGTGTTCGGGCCCTTACCCCGCAGGAGCAGGCCCGCCTGCGAGCGATCGTCGAGGACTTCGGCGTCGACGACATTGCCGAGCTCGCTGAGATCGAGCGCGAGACTGTGCATGACGTCAAGGCCGTCGAGTACTACATCAAGCGCCGCCTCCCCAAGATCAGCGACAACGCGTCAGACCTTGCGGCAATATCCGAGCTGGTCCACTTCGGCGCCACCAGCGAGGACATCAACAATCTCTGTTATGCCCGCATGGTCAAAGGCGCCGTCGACGAGGTATGGCTCCCCAGGGCCACCGCCTTGTCTGACGTCGTGGCCGGCATGGCGCGCGACTTGCGCGACGTGCCCATGCTGGCACACACGCACGGCCAGCCGGCGACGCCGACCACGATGGGCAAGGAGCTAGCGGTCCTGGCCTTCCGGCTGAGGCGCCAGCTCACCCGCGTCGGGCGTGCGGAGTACCTCGGCAAGTTCAACGGGGCCACGGGCACGTATGGCGCCCACGTCGCCGCTTTGCCCGACGCGGACTGGCCCGCGATCAGCAAGGCTTTTGTGGAGTCCCTTGGGTTGCAATGGAACCCGCTGACGACGCAGATCGAGAGCCACGACTGGCAGGCTGAGCTTTACAGCGACATGGCGCGGTTCAACCGGATCCTGCACAACCTGTGTACCGACGTCTGGACCTATATCTCGATGGGCTACTTCGCCCAGGTCCGCGGTCAGGGGACGGTCGGCTCTTCGACCATGCCTCACAAGGTCAACCCGATCCGCTTCGAGAACGCGGAGGCCAACCTCGAGGTCTCCAACGCCCTGCTCGACGTGCTCGCGTCGACGCTCGTACAGTCCCGGCTACAGCGCGACCTCACCGACTCGAGCATGCAGCGAAACATCGGCACAGCCTTCGGCCACTCGCTGGTCGCCATCGACAACGCCGGTCGCGGTCTGGCCGGGCTCGACGCGGTGCCAGCAGTCATGGCTGCCGACCTCGAGGTCAACTGGGAGGTGCTCGGCGAGCCGATCCAGTCCGCGATGCGCGCCCTCGGCGCCCAGGGCCACCCAGGGATGGAGAACCCCTACGAGCGGCTCAAGGAGCTCACCCGCGGTCGCCGGATCACGGGTCCGGACCTGCGCGAGTTCGTCTCCAGCCTCGGCCTGCCTCCCGAGGTTGAGAAGCGTTTCCTCGAGCTCACTCCGCAGACCTACGTCGGGCTCGCACCGCAGCTGGTCGACTATCTCGACTGACGCCTGCGGCAGCCAGGACTGGCGTCACACAACCGGTTCGAGAAGCACCAAGGCAATCTCGCGGGTGGTCCGGGCCTGGTATCCGGCGTAGTGCTTGTGGTCGGCAACCACGAGAGGCCACATCCGCTTGCGTTCGTCCCGGCTGGCAACACGAGCGTTCATCCGTCGGGTGGGCTGCCCTTGCAGGCTCACCCCCACGTCCGGGTTCTCCTGCAGGTTGAGCAGCCACGCAGGTGCCTGCTCGTCCCCACCTCGTGATGCCACGACGACAAGAACCGGCCCCTCTTGCAGCGGAGAGGTGAGCATGACGGATCGGGGCTGACCGCTCTTGCGACCCGTGGTGGTGAGCTCCAGAACCGGCATCTCCATCGCGGTCCACCCGGCCTGCCCGCCGCTCACCTTCAGCAGGAGGCGGTGGATGGCGTTCATGGCCTTGAAACCGATGTCGCTCGTCATCGTCAGAACCTCACCGCCCCGACCGCTCAGACGGTGACGGGGCCCTTGGGGGTGGAGAACGTGACCGCCAGCAGACCCGGCGTGCCGTGAGGGGCGATGAAGGTGAAGTCAATGACGCTCGAGGTCTGGTCAGCCGGCAGCCCGAGCCACTCGCAGACCCGGTCGGGGTCGCCAGCGATCTCAAGGCCGCTGATCGTGACCTTGGTCTTCGCTCCGAAGGACGGGTGCTCGGTGTGGTCGTCCCACTTGATGTAGAACGGCAGCTGCGGGTCGGCAATGAGTCCCTTGACGCCCAGCTGGCGCCACTTGAGCTCGGTGCCATCCGTGCGGCGTCGGCTGCCGATCACGGACTCGCGACCAAGCCTGCGTTCAGCCTCAGTCAGGTCTTTGACACTGACAACCCACCCAAGCCAGCCCCCGCCGGCCTCGGAACGGGCACGGACGGCCTGGCCGAAGGGCGCCTTGTCGGAAGCCGGGTGGTCAAGCACCTCGACGACCTCGATATAGATGTCGTGAGCCAGCGGAATGATGATGTTGCGCGTACCGAAGCGGGGGTGGATCCCACCATCGACGGGCTTTACCCCAATCTTTTCGCCCAGGCGCTTCGCGGTCGCCTTGAGCCCATCAATCTCGGCGGCATAAGAAACGTGGTCTACTCGCATGGCCGTCATGGTGGCACAGGTCACGATGGGCTCTTGACGGGGGTCCGGTCTTGTGCCTACCCGGTACTGCGGCGCTGCCGCACTGCCTCGTAGATGACTATTGCCGCCGATGCTGCCACGTTCAGGGAGTTGGCACGCCCCGCCATCGGGATCCGGATTCTGTATGCCGCGGCCGCCAAGATCTCCTCGGTCAAGCCGTACTTCTCGGCCCCTACGGCGATCGCGATCGGGCCCGTGTAGTCCACATCCGTGTAGTCCAGGTGCGTGTCAGGCGTCGTGGCAGCAAGCGCAATACCGTTGTCCGACAGCCACCTCAACGTTGCGGCTGTGCTGTCCGATGCGACCGGCACCGAGAAGACGGTGCCCTTGCTCGCGCGCACCAGGTTGGGGTTCCCCCAGTCGGTGACCGGATCGGCTGCCACGACTGCATCGAGCCCGGCTGCATCTGCCGTCCTGAGCATCGCGCCGAGGTTGCCCGGCTTCTCGACCCCCTGACAGACCAGCGCCAGAGGAGCCGGCCCGACCCGAAGATCGGCGCAGGTTCGGACCACCGAGTCGACCACGGCCAGGAAGCCGTCGGGGCCCTCGCGGTAGGCGACCTTCTCGAACGCTGCACGGCCCAGCTGCTGGATGTCCGAGCCCAGAACCTGCACCCGGCGTACGACGTCCTGCTGCGACGGCGGGTCGAGCATCAGCTCGGGGCAGAAGTAAAGGGTTCGCGGCACGAGACCGGCGTCCAGGGCGAGGGACAGCTCGGCATACCCCTCGAGCAGGGTCAGTCCGGCATCTTCACGTGCGCGACGGCGACGCAGGGCGACCAGCGACTTCAGTCGTGCATTGGACGGCGAGGTGATGATGAGCTCGGTCATGTCCCGCACAGCATGTCAGCACCGGCATGCAGCAGAATGCTCAGATGACCAACGACGAGGGCTATGAGCGGTTCACCATCAAGCAGAAGATCACCCTGATGTCAACCGGTACGAGATCAGGTCGGCTGCCGCCGAGGGGGCCGAAGGGCCGCTGATCGCCATGGCCCAGCAGAAGCGGATGGCCTTCAAGGAGCAGGTCACGTTCTACGCCGACGAGGCGCGCACCCAGCCGGTGTTCGGGTTCAAGGCCAGAAAGCGGATCGACCTGGCCGCGACCTATGACGTCACGGACGCGAGCGGTACGCCGATCGGCAGCTTCCGCAAGGAGTTCGCCAAGTCGCTGCTGCGCTCGTCCTGGGAGCTGACCGCCACAGACGGCCTCGTGGCCTCCGGCACCGAGCGCAACCAGACAGTGGCCATCGCGCGCCGGCTGTGGGAGCTCGTGCCGGTGGTGAGCGACCTGCCTTCCCCGTTCCTGTTCCACTTCGACTTTACCGCGCCCGACGGCTCCATCGTCCTGAGCTCGGTGCGCCGTCGGACCCTGCGAGACCGCTATGAAGTGGAGCTTCCGACCTTGTCCAACGGCTGGCGACTGGACTGGCGGATCGGTGCCGCGATGGCCGTTGCCCTCGACGCGCTTCAGTCCCGCTGACCTGCCCGACCGACCACCGGCATCTCCGAAAAACCCTCACAAGCCCGACCGATCTGGTTGACGGGGGTCAGGGCCCGGTCAGGAGCGACTTGAGGATCGGGACGAGACCGTCCTCGTCGACGCTCAGGGTCACCTCGTCGGCGGACGCCTTGACCTCATCGGGGGCGTTGCCCATCGCCACACCGCGCGCCGCCCAGCGGAGCATCTCGATGTCGTTGCGCTGGTCGCCGACGGCGATCGTCCGTGAGGGCTCAATACCCAGACGGCGCCGGACGAGCTCCAGGGCCGAGGCCTTAGACACGCCCTCGGGGTTGATGTCCAGCCAGGCCGTGAAGCCCACCGCGTAGCTCACGCCGTGGAGCCCGATCCGCTCGACCAGTGCCAGGAAGTCCTCGGAGGTGCCGGTCGGGCTACGGAAGGTGACACGGGTCGCGGGCCCCAACGAGAGCTCGTCCCAGGGAACGACGCGGAGCTCGCCTTCAAGCTCGCCATCGGGGAAGGGGGCGCTCAGCTTGAAGCCGACACCGAGCTCCTCTACGGCGACGACGGCATCGGGCCAGGACCCGCGCAACATCTCCAGCGCTGGCGCGGGGTCGAACGTCACTGTCTCCAGGATGCGATAGCCATCGTCTTCGTCGGCATCCAGCTCGAGGGTCACGGCACCGTTGGAACAGACTGCGAACCCGTGCTTTAGACCGAGCTGGCTGATGATCGGCATCGCCGCCACGATCGCACGACCCGTCGCGATGACCACATGCACACCATTCAGCGCGACCTCCAGCACGGCCTCTCGCACCGCCGGCGCCATCGTGCCGTCGTGGTGGATCGTCGTCCCGTCAAGGTCGAGGGCAATCAGCCGGTCCGCCATCAGTGGCCCGGGCTCAGGCCGTCGGAGTCAGGACATCGAGCCCGATGAAAGGACGCAGCCCGGCGGGGACGACGACCGAGCCATCGGGCTGCTGGTGGTTCTCCAGGATAGCCACCAGCCAGCGAGTCGTGCCCAGCGTGCCGTTGACGGTAGCGACGTGACGGGTGGTTCCCTCGGCCTGAGGGTCCCGCTCGCGGATGTTGAGGCGCCGGGCCTGGTAGGTGGTGCAGTTCGACGTCGATGTCAGCTCCCGGTATCGGCCCTGCGTCGGGACCCATGCCTCGCAGTCGAACTTGCGGGCGGCAGGACCACCGAGGTCGCCGGCCGCCGTGTCGATGATCCGGTACGGCACTTCGATCTTGGCCAGCATCTGCCTCTCCCAGCCGAGCAGCCGTTGATGCTCAGCCTCTGCATCTTCCGGTCGGCAGTAGCTGAACATCTCGACCTTCTGGAACTGGTGCACGCGGATGATCCCGCGGGTGTCCTTGCCATAGGAGCCGGCCTCGCGGCGATAGCAGGCCGACCAGCCGGCATACCGCCTGGGGCCGCTGGAGAGGTCAAGGATCTCGTCGGCGTGGTAGCCCGCAAGAGCGACCTCAGAGGTGCCAGTGAGGTAGAGGTCGTCGGCCTCGAGCCGGTAGACCTCGTCAGCGTGGGAGTCCAGGAAACCGGCTCCGGCCATGATGTCAGCCTTGACGAGCGTAGGGGTGATCATCGGCGTGAACCCGGTCTCGACTGCCTGTGCGATCGCCATATTGAGCAGGGCGAGCTCCAGGCGGGCACCGACGCCTTTGAGGACGTAGAAGCGCGATCCCCCCACCTTTGCCCCCCGAGCCATGTCGAGGGCGGCCAGGCCCTCGGCCAGCTCGAGATGGTCCTTGGGCTCGAACCCCTCCGCCGCGAAGTCCCGCGCCGCTCCAACGGTCTCAACCACCGCGTAGTCATCCTCACCACCGGTCGGAACTCCGTCGATGACGATGTTCGGGACGCGGCGGATGAGCGTGGCGAGCTCGCCGTCAGCGAGGTCGGCAGCAGCCTGCAGCTCCTTGACCCGATCCGAGGTGGCCTTGGCGGCGGCCACCAGCGCCGCCTTCTCCTCGCCCCTGGACGCTGCGACCTGCTTGCCGAATGACTTCTGCTCGGCCCGAAGCGCCTCGAACTCGGAGATGGACGATCGGCGTTGCTCATCCGCGGACAGGATCGCGTCAACGATCCCTTCGTCCTCACCTCGGGCGCGTTGTGAGGCCCTCACGATGTCGGGATGGTCGCGCAGGAGCTTGATGTCGATCACGTGCACGACCCTATCGGGGCGTGGACGGCCGCCTTGGAACCCGTTGCCGACCACCACAGCCGTATGCCGGGTGCCCGGCTCAGCCGTGGACGTCGTGGAGGTGGTGGGTCACGTCGTGCAGGAAGTACTGGCCGAGAGTCTCGATGGTGAAGACCGAGCCGTTGCTGCGACGACCGGTTCGGACCCATTCGCCCTCAGCCACGTCGTCGAAGACGGCGGCTGCAGATTCAGCCGCCGCGGAGAGCTCAACGCTGACCACCCCGGGATCCTGAGCACCATAGGCGCCCGCGATCGCCGTGGCGTCCTGGTCCCAGTTCTCGAACGCTGCGTCCACCTCCGAACGCATGAGCTTCAGGCGCGACTCGAACAGGCGGCATACGTCCCGCACGTGGCAGCCGTACTCCAGAGGCGACCAGACACGCGGTTGCGGCCGGGTGGTGACATCGGCGCGTTCGAAGACCGCCGGCCATCGCGAGGCGTTGACACGCAGCAGTCCGGCCACCTGCTGCCCCGAAACGGCGCGGGCGTCGAAACCGCAGTCGGGACAGACCTGTTGGAGGACCCACGTCCAGTCCTTGTCATCGGGCTCAATGCTGTTGGGCTCCATGCCGGCTGGCACGTCAGGGGAATCGGCGGGAGGGGTCATGGCGCCATCCTCGCGCAGGTCCGCACTCGGGGCCGAGGTTCGGACGGATGCTTTCCGGTAACCTCGCCTCGTGACAGACCACGCGGGCGCAATCGCCATCGGAGCCCTGGCTGTGGTCGTCCTCTCGCTGCTCGTGTGGCTGATCGTGTCTACATCCGGCGGCAAGGCAAGCCAGGGCGTCGTCCGCCGCTTCGGGCGGCGCCGACCACCGCGCGGACACTTCCGGCCCGAGGGAGCCGGCGAGTCGTCCGAGGCGCCGCGGCGTCTGGCAGCAGTCATCGTCAACCCCACCAAGTTCGACAACCTCGAGGCAGTACGGGCGCAGGTCACCAAGGGCTGCCTGGCGGCCGGTTGGGAGCAACCCCTGTGGGTTGAGACGACTGCCGAGGACCCAGGCACCGGTCAGGCCCGCCAGGCCGTCGCGGACGGCGCGACGCTGATCTGTCCGCTCGGCGGCGACGGGACCGTCCGAGCCGTCGCCGCAGCGCTGGTCGGAACCGAGACACCCCTCGGTCTGCTTCCCGGCGGTACGGGCAACCTGCTCGCCCGCAACCTCAACCTTCCCGTGGACAACCTCGACGACGCGCTCACAGTGGCGCTGACCGGTCAGAACAAGAGGGTCGACGTCGGCCGGCTCACCGTCGACCACACCGGCGAGGACGAGAACGCCGAGGAGCACATCTTCCTGATCATGGCCGGCCTCGGCTTCGACGCCGCGATCATGGCCGACGCACCCGAACGTCTCAAGAACACCGTCGGCCCCCTGGCCTACACGTTCTCAGCTGCCAAGAACCTTCGAGGGCCACAGTTCAGGGTCTTCATGAAGATCGACGACGACCTTGAGCTCAGTCGCCGGACACGTACCGTCGTCATCGGCAACTGCGGCAAGCTCACCGGCGGCCTCGTGCTCATGCCCCTGGCCCAGGTCGACGACGGCTGGCTCGACGCCGTCATCCTCTCGCCCGCAGGTGTCGTCGGCTGGCTGGCCGTTGGCTGGCGGCTCATCTCCAAGAAGCGCAAGGGCCACAAACGAGTGGACCACCATCGCCTGAAGTCGGCGACCATCCGCTGTGATCGCGCCCAAGAGGTCCAGATCGACGGCGACACCATGGGCAAGGCCCTCGCACTGACTGCGTCCGTCGACCCACTGGCGCTGGTGGTCCGGGTGGGCTGACGAGCCCTAGCGCCCCGGGTTCCGCAGACTCCCCAACCACGCCCGCGCGTCGATGAAGTCAGTGTCACCAGTGCCTCTCGACACCTCAGTCGCGACACCGTCGGCCCGCGGGTAAGAACCCAGGAAGCGGACCTCCGAGCAGACTCGTTGCAGTCCCATCAACGTCTCGCCCACGCGCTCGTTCTTGACATGGCCCTCGCAGTCGATCGAGAAGCAGTAGTCCCCGAGCCGGCCACCTGTGGGGCGTGACTCGATCCGCGTCAGGTTGATGCCGCGGGTGGCGAACTGCTCAAGCAGCTCGAGCAGACCACCTGGGCGGTCCTCACGCTGGAAGAGGACGACCGATGTCTTGTCGGCCCCAGTCGGTGCGGGCAGCTCGCCCGGCCGGGCCACCAGCACGAACCGGGTCACGGCACCGCTGTTGTCGCCGATGTCCTCCTCGAGGACCGCAAGGCCGTGGGACGCCGCGGCCCCCGGCGCGCAGATCGCACCCTGGTATGCCGGGCGCTCACCAGAAAGCCCGGCAGCGGCGGCGGCGGTTGACGCCCCGGGCAGGTACTCCACCTCCGGAAGGTGCTCTGCCATCCAGGTGCGAACCTGGGCCCAGGCGTGCGGATGGGTGGACACCGCTCGGATGTCCCCGAGCGACATACCGACTGGTGCTGCCAGGACGAAGGTGATCGGGACTACCTGCTCGCCCACCACCACCAGGGGGTCCCCGCTGGCCAGCGCGTCGAGCGTGGCGCTGACCCCGCCCTCGACGGAGTTCTCGATGGGGACCATTGCGGCGTCCAGATCGCCCGCGCGCAGGGCGGCCAGCGCTGCGTCCACGGAGGCGAACGCGATGCTTTCGGCGTCGTCGGACTCGACCACCTGGGAGCACTGCCGCAGCGCCATCTCGGTGAATGTGCCTGCGGGACCTAGGAATCCGTATCGCGTGCTCACAAGCCGCCCTCTCCGTCTCGAACAGCGGCGAGCGCCAGCTGTCCCTCAAGTCTCGGCGTGACCTCGCGCCCACCTCTCGGCGACGCCCAGGTCCACGACCGCAGCGTATGACGGGTGGCAACCCCTGCGCTGAGGTGTTTCATGCCGGCACCTCTGTAGGGACGATGGCAATTCATCGGCGGGAGCGACTTTGGGCACCGTCCAGGTCTGGATTCGTGCCCGCTCGCGGGATAGAAAAGAGACGTAGCTCTTTAGACGCAAACCAACTACGAGGAGCCCCAAATGGTTGAGACCACCCACGCCCCCGTTGTCTTCGTCCACGGCCTGTGGCTGCACGGCAGCTCATGGCAACCCTGGGTCGACTACTTCAAGGAGGCCGGATACGAGGCCTCCGCGCCCGGCTGGCCCGGTGACGCCGACACGGTTGAGGCGACCCGCGCCAACGCCGATGCCGTGGCAAACCATGGCGTCGACGAGATCACCGACCACTACGCCGAGGTGATCGCCGCACTTCCTGCCAAGCCCATCGTGATCGGCCACTCCTTCGGTGGCGTCATCGTGGAGAAGCTCCTGGGAGAGGGCCACGCGGCGGCCGCTGTGGCCATTGACGCGGCACCGATCAAGGGCGTCCTTCCCCTCCCGATCTCGGCATTGCGAGCTTCCTTCCCTGCGCTGCACAACCCCGGCAACCTCGACGCCGCCGTGTCACTCACCCCCGAGCAGTTCGAGTACGCGTTCGGCAACACGCTCTCGCCTGAGGAGTCCATGGAGCTTTACGAGCGCTGGACGATCCCCTCGCCCGCGAGGCCGTTGTTCCAGGCGGCGACCGCGAACTTCAACCCGCACTCGGAGACGAAGGTCGAGGTCGACAACGAGGAGCGTGGCCCCTTGCTGTTGACCATGGGCGGCAAGGACCGCACCGTCCCCGAGGCCATCACCAAGTCGACCTTCAAGCAGTACCGCAAGTCCTCTGCGGTGACCGAGATCAAGGAGTTCGAGGACCGCGGCCACTCGCTGACGATCGACCACGGCTGGCGCGAGGTCGCCGACTCCGTCCTGGACTGGCTAAGGAGCAAGGGCTTGTAGGGGAACTTGACAGGTGACTTTTTAGTCACCTATCTTCGAGTGGTGACCGACGAGGACCTGGTGTTCAAGGCGCTCGCCGATCCAACGCGCCGGCTCCTGCTTGACCGTCTCTTCGAGCGCGACGGACGCACGCTGACCGAGCTCGAGGCCGACGTCCAGATGACGCGTTTCGGGGTCATGAAGCACCTGCGCCTGCTCGAGGATGCTGGCCTCGTCGTTGCCCGCAAGTCGGGCAGGAACAAGCTCCACTTCCTCAACCCGGTCCCGATTCGGCTGATTCATGACCGCTGGATCGACAAGTACACCGAGCCCCAGGTCTCGGCGCTCGTCGATCTCAAGGCTGAGCTGGAGAGCGAGTCATGACCGCCCTGGCGAGATCTCGACGCTGATCCTGCGCCAGCCACGGGCCGTGGGCAGCGCCTGAGGTGTGGATAGGCTCGGCGGACCATGAGCTTCGCAATTGCCGTTACTGCCTTCCTGTTGATCTTTCCCATCGAGCTGCCCGACAAGACGTTCATCGCGACGCTGGTTCTGGCCACGCGATACAAGCCGTTGCCGGTCTGGCTCGGGGTCAGCGCGGCGTTCGCGGTGCAGACCGTGATAGCCGTAACCCTGGGCGGTCTGATCGGTCGCCTGCCACGCACGCCGGTAGAGCTCTTCGCCGGGCTGATGTTCGTGACCGGCGGCGTGATCCTGATCCGCGGGGCGAGCAAGGCCGACGCCGAAGAGGCCGAGGCAGAGGAGGAGTTCGAAGCCAAGACGCAACCCGGTATCCACGGCTGGCGGGCCGTGGGCGCAAGCTTCCTCGTGCTGTTCGTTGCCGAGTGGGGTGACCTTTCGCAGCTGCTGACCGCGAGCCTGGTCGTGAGGTACCAGGACCCGGTGTCAGTCGGGGTCGGTGCGTTCGTCGCGCTCGCCACGGTGTCAGCGCTTGGGGCGCTGCTGGGCCGGACCCTGTTGAAACGGATCAGGCTGGCCACCATCCGACGGGTCGGCGGTGGGCTGTGTCTCCTGCTGGGGACGGCTTCCCTACTCCATGTCGCCAACGCATCCATCCTGTCCTGAACCGACACGTAACCTGTTGGTCGTGACCCGACGCCGACTCCTCGCTGCCGCGACGGCAGCCGTATTACTAACCGGTCTGGTCATCGGCGTCCTGGTCTGGGGATCCTCAGCTCATCCGGCCGCCAAGGCCACCAGGAGCGTCACCGGTTCCATCGTGGTGATCGGCACCGGAGGACTGGCCTGGGGTGACGTCTCAGCGCAGGCAACGCCTGCCCTGTGGTCTTTGCTGCGGAACGGTTCCACGGGAGACCTGAGCGTCCGCTCGGTCCACGCCAACACCTGCCCTGTGGATGGTTGGCTGACCCTCTCGGCAGGAGAGCAGGCCGGCGACACGTCCAGGGGCGCGGTGCCAACTCACAACGATGGCGCCAAACCGCCATGCCGGGCCCTCCCGGAGGAGATGACGGTCGGCCAGGTGCCCCACTGGGGCGAGTACCTTGCGGCGGCGTCGGCCAACAGCTTCGAAGCAGCTCCGGGTCTGCTCGGGGACCAGGTGGCCGCCCACGGGGGCTGCATCCAGGCCGTCGGTCCCGGGGCAGCGCTGGGCGCGGCCCGGTCCACCGGAATCGTTGACCACTATCAGCCGTACGACGCCTCGACACTGGTTGACGCGCTGGCCTCATGCCCTGTCACGCTGATCGACGTCGGCCCCGTCCGCGACCCTGCCGACGTGAACCCCCAGGATGCCCTCCGGCCCTCGACACCTCGCGCCACGCAGGTCGCGGCAATCGACGCCAGGGTGGCCGAGGTTCTCAAGGCAGCACCCTCGGGGACCGACGTGGTCCTTGCCAGCCTCTCCGACGCCGGAGTCACGGAGCGCCTTCGCCTGATTGCCGTCTCCGGGCCTCGATTCGGGGCCGGGACACTTGCGTCGAGCTCGACCCACCAGCCCGCGCTGGTCCAGCTGGCGGATCTGACTCCAACCATCCTCGAGCATCTGGGAGTTCCACGACCACCTCAGCTGGGTGGTGCCCCGCTCGAGTTTCTGTCCTCGGACGGCAACTCCACCCCGGCAGCCACCGGGCGTCTGAGCACCCTGATCGACCTCGACGAGGCGTCGCACGCCGTCCACAGCCTGGTCGAGCCGTTCTTCTACGCATTGGTCCTGACTCAGATTGCGATCTACCTGGTCGTCGCCCTGCTCTGGAGGCGGCGGACCAGCGGAGGGGCCAGGCATGGGTCGAAGCTGATGCCCCAAGGCACCCAGCTGCTCAGGGTTGCCCGTCGCGTGGCGATCGTTGCCTCGACGGTGCCGGTGTCGACTTTTCTGGCCAACCTCCTGCCGTGGTGGCGTTTCCCGGTGCCCTTGGTCAGCGTCGTGGCCTCCGTCGCCGTGTTCTCCACGGCGATCTCGATGCTGGCTCTCCTTGGACCGTGGCGCCACAGCCTCTTCGGGCCCATAGTCGTCGTCTGTGTCGCGACGATGACAGTCCTTGCCGCGGATGTGATGACCGGCTCAAGGCTGCAGCTCTCGTCGCTCCTGGGCCTGCAGCCGGTCATTGGGGGGCGGTTCTACGGGATGGGCAACGTGACGTTCGCGGTCTTTGCCACGGCCACCCTCATCCTCTGCACCGCGGTCGGCAATCACCTCCTCCCGGTCATGCCTCCGCGCAAGGCTGCGGCTGTGGTGGCCGCCATCGGGATGGCTGCTGTCATCGTCGACGCCTCACCGTCGTGGGGCAGCGATATCGGGGGGCCGCCGGCACTCCTGCCCGGGGTGATCCTGGTCGTTCTGGCAATGCTGAAGATCAGGCTGAGCTGGCGCCGACTGTTGGCCATCGGCGGTGGGGTCTTCGCGTTCCTCGTCCTGCTGAGCCTGCTGGACTGGCTCCGCCCCGCCGGATCCCGCTCGCACCTGGGCAGGTTCGTGCAGACTGCCCTCGACGGTGGCGCCTGGAACATCGTCAGCCGCAAGCTTGGCCAGAACATGACCCTCTTGGTGGGCAACCCCCTGTCGTGGCTGATCCCATTCGGTCTCATCGTGCTGGCCTACATGCTCGCCCGTCCGGACTCTCGTGTCGCCCGGCCTCTGCGCCGGTCCATCGCACGGGTCCGACTCCTGCGCACGGGCCTGATCGCCGTCCTGCTCATGTGGGTGATCGGCTTTGCGCTCAACGACTCCGGTACGGCGATCCCGCCCGTCGGGGTGACCCTCGCCTTTCCGCTCGTGATTGCGATCGCACTCAAGACGAAGGAGGACGCGATGCTCGCGGGACCCGCGACCACCCGCGCCTCGCTACGTCTGCGATAGCCAGCCAAACCAGCAGCGCGGCCAACGGTCCCACGATCTTGCGAAAACCCAGGGTCAGCGACTCGACGTCGGGGCTCATCGCAACAACGCGGCCGGGGACATAGGCCATTGCCATCACGATCAGCCGCACGAGCAGGATCGCGTCCAGCGTCGTGGCCACGAGCAGTGGCAGGGTCGCCCACGTGAGCACGTCATACCAGGGAAGCGCATAGGGCGCTGCCAGTGCGTATGCCGTGGCGAGCACGAACGTCGCTGTGATCGCGGACTGTGTCTGTGCCGCCGTCAGAGCCGACTGCGTGTGCCCGGGGTATGGGGTTGGCGCTGCAGTCGAGGACGCCTGAACGGTCGGGCGCGAGCGCGCGAGACGCGACAGGGCCGCGGCCAGCAGGATGAAAGCCACGACGGAGAGTACCGACACCACGCTGCGGGCTGCATCCAGCGGCATCACGTCCGACAAGAGGTTGACGACGGGGCGCAGGGCCGTGGCCAGGGAGACACCCTTGCCGCTCTTCAGCAGCTGATCGAAGACGTGGGGCCCGGCCCAGAGGTGCAACGACGCGAAGACACCCAGGGACGACACGGCCAGCGCGGTCACGTGACGGACCAACGGCTTTCGGGGCAGCGAACGCCAGGACCACAGGATCGCGACCCCCACGATGCCGTAGGTGATCTTGGAGCTGACCGCTGCTCCGAGCAGGACACCGGCCTCCCAGGGCCGCCGGGCTGCGAGGAGTATGGCGGCAAGAGCCAGTGCGGTGGCTATGAGATCCACGTGTGCACCGAGCACGGCAACCCCGAAGATGATCGGGTTGGCCGTCCACAAGAGGTCGACTCGTCTCCGAGCCAGGTCGTCTGTGGCAGCAAGGCGCAGCAGGAGCCGCACGATCAGCCAGGCTCCCACGATCATCAGCTGCCACACCCACACCGTCTGTCGCAGGTTGTCCTGACCGACAAGCGAGCTCAGGGTCTGCAGCGCCGTCGAGAACGGGCCGTAGACGCTTGGCGTCATGGTCCACGGCGCCTGGACCGCGCTGGTGACCGGGTCGGTGCCACCGGCCCAGGTGATCGGCGGGACGAGGTAAGGATCGCCACCCTGGGCCGAGATCCGTCCATAGGCCGCGTAGTTGATGTGGTCGGCGGAGCCGATCGGCGCGGTCAGCAGGGCAAGAGCACCCAGAGTCAGCGGCAAGAGCCACGGGTGGTCGCGAAGCCATCGCAGGTGACCGGTACCAGCCCAACGCCAAAACCCTGACCAGCCACGATCCTGGCTGGAGCCTTGCCACAGGCCCAGCGCCACCGCAAGTCCCCCGAGCAGGTATGCCGTCCACAAGAGGGTCGTGACCGCAGCGGAGGACAAGGAGATCGGCAGGTCACCCGGGGCCCACCCCCGAGGACCCAGACCTGGTTTGGCTGCCGAAGGGCCAGCAGCCGCCACCAGGAGGAGCAGGGCGAACGAGAGGGTCAGTGCCACCGGGCGAAGCGCGCCCAGAGACCGGTCAGCGCGCGTGACGCTCACAGCGACCCCTGGCTCTGACGAATCCGCGGACCCTGCGACTGCGCGCCCGACGGACAGCGAGCGCGAGCCAGACGTCGCGATACTGCCTGGCGCGGTGAACCTGGCCTCTCCAGTCCGACCCCGAGACACGATGCTGGAGAGGACACGGCACCTCGACCACGCGCAGACCGGCGCCGAGGACATCGACAGTGAGTCCGACCTCAACACCCCAGCCGCGTGCCAACGGTGAGGCGATCTCAAACGCGTCTCGTGACAGGCATCGCATCCCTGACAGCGGCTGGGTCGGCGTCCATCCCGTCAGGCTCTCGATACCGTTGCGGGCTAGCCGAACCACGAACCCGTGTCCGCTTCCGGCGATGAGCTGTGGTGGCAGTGTGGCAATGGTCATGTCAGCCTCACCAGACGCCACTGGCGCAATCAGGACGGCGACGTTGGCAGCGCTTCCCTCGAGGTCGGCGTCCACGAACAGCAGGTGACGAGCGTGTCCAGCGCTCAGTGGATCGCTGACGTCCCGATCGGCCACAACCTGAGCGCCGGTGGCCATGGCGGCGGCCTTGCCCCTGTTGCGGGGGTGGCTGACGACGACAGCGCCTGCCTCTCGCGCCAACTTTCCGGTCTCGTCAGAGCTGCCGTCATCCACCACGATCACCAGATCGACGCCGGCGATCCCCCGGACAGCAGAGACCGTTGAAACGATCCGGGAGGCCTCGTCCTTGGCCGCGATGATCGCCGCAACGCAGACATCCGTCGTGGGATCCATGGCTACCGGTCCCTAGCGCAGGGTGACCTGGCGACTCAACAGACCCGAGCGGGCGCGCCGTTCCTCGGTCGTCAGGGCACCGCCCTGGCCCACTGCTTCGTCGAGGCGGCCGGACAGCTGCGCCACTGCCTTCTCGTAGTCCGCGCCACCACGGCTTGCGTCGAGCTCCCAGACCGGGACCAGCAGGCCGCAGGCACGGAAGGCTCCCAGCAGCCGGGTTCCCTCTCCCAGAGAGGTGACCGACGCCGCCAGCAAGCGGGCAAGCGCGTCGGTGGCTGCATCCTCGTCGTGGGGCAGCACCCAGCGAAGGTAGGTGCGTTCGCCGACCTTGCACCAGTACGCCGAAGGAACCGACTCCATCTTCGTCGTGGGGATCGCAGCGGCGTTGGCCTGCTCGAGGGACTCCTTACCGGCGTCGTCGAGCTCGCTGACGTCCGGAAACCAGAAGTCGAAGCCTTCGTGAACGGTGACCTCGAACGCTGCCGACGAATCCAGGACATCGTGCAGCGTGGGCGTCGCCGCTGTCGCAAGCGGCGTGGACGGCAACGGCATACCGACTTCCGCGGCAGCTGCCGCCAGTAGCACCTGCGCAATGTCCCGGCTGGCGTCGCCACTCGTCGAACCGGACTGGAGTGCCACCATGACGGCGCCGTCGGCCCGTCGCAGACCCGACCAGGAAAGTGGCAAAACCGTTGCCACTGTTGCGGTTTGAGGCGCAGTGTCCGCAACCGACCCAGCTTTGAACGTCACCGTCGCGGTGGCCGCGGGAACGACCTCACGCATGGCCACCCAGTCGGTCTCGCCGGTCATCCCCTCAAAAGGTCTGGCCACGAAGGCGGCTGGTTGAGCCGAACGGTCTCTGCTGCGGTTCTCGCGCGGGGTGTTGCCACCCGCCGCGCTACGCCTCGATGCCTTGCCCATGTTCGCCAACCCTAGTGGGCGGGTATCCAGGTCAGGGACTGTGACGGCTGGACGGGCCGCCCATCGAGGCCCACACCGTGCTGCCCGTGCTGTTCTCGCGGACACCCCACTCATGGGCAAGGCTGCCCACGATCCGGAGCCCTCTGCCGCCGGCGGACCAGACCGAGCGCGGGGCTGGACGCGGGGTGGTGGGTCCTCCGCCGTCCGTGACCTCGATCTCGACCACGCCGACCCGGATCGACCACTTGACCCGGATCTTTCCGTCCGACAGCGGCTTGGCATGGCGAACGGCATTGGTGACGAGCTCGGATATCACGATCTCGCACTCGTCCACCACGACCGGGTCCACCCCCAGGGCCCGCAGCTCAGAGACGAGTGCACGGCGCGAATCCACGGCGGAGCTCATCGCCCACGGCACTCGCATGGTCTGCACCGAGTTCCCCTCCGCGCTCAATTCCTCTCTCCCAGCGTCATACACATTAGCCCCGGACGCACAGTCGCTCGCGAACAAAGGCCGGACGGTTGGTGATGATTGCGTCGACGCCCAGCTGGAGGCACATCTCGATGTCTGGCTCGTCGTCCACCGTGAACACATAGACTTGGTTGCCGCGGTCGTGCTGCCTTCGCACGGTCTTCGGCCAGCGGCGGATGATCTCCTTGTCCAGTCCGGCGACCCGCGCCCCCTTGGGCAAGGAACCGTCGCGGAACCTCAGGGGCACCGAGCCGTCCATCAGATAGACGAGCGGCACCTCGGGGCAGAGCTGTCGCATTCGCGCCACAGCCAGCTGGGAGAACGACATCACGCTCACATGGGGCTGGCCCGGCACGTACGCCCCGTCCAGACCGAACTCGGCGAGGACCTTCGCGAGCTGGCGCTCGACGTCTCCGGCGTAACGGGTGGGGTGCTTGGTCTCGATCGCCAGCCCGACCTCGCGGCCACAGCTCATCACGACGTCGATGAGCCGGCGAAGTGTCAGGAGCTTGTCCCGCTCATGGTCCAGGTCGGGCATCTCCACCTCGCCGTCGTGAGCCAGCTTCCAGGAGCCGAAGTCCAGCCCCTCGAGAGTGGCCAGCTCGAGCGTGGAGACCAGGCCCTTCCCGTTCGAGGTCCGGCTGATATTGCGGTCGTGGGCACAGACCAGATGGGAGTCGGCCGTGAGTCGCACGTCGCACTCGAGCGCGTCGGCACCCTCGTCGATAGCGCGCAGGTAGGCCTTGAGCGTGTGCTCTGGCAGGTCGCGGCTGGATCCTCGGTGCGCGATGATCTGGGGGATCGACGTGGCGACTGGCATAGCTGCTTCGTGCACGAGGCCATCGTCGCACCTCGGACTCCGGAGTCGCCCGGCGACACCCTCTGGCTGAGACCCACGCAATACAGGACGAGTCGGGACAGAACTCGCCTCAGGATGGATACGGTGATGAGCATCGAACCCCACGCTCACACTCTCACCCCGCCGATCGTTCAAGTGCTGTGACATTGCCTCCCTTTCAGGTTCTGGTCGACGCGCACTGGCGTGACGTCGCCCGCCTGGCCCATGCGCTCGCGGGGCCGGTCGATGGCGACGACGTCGCCCAGCAGGCCTGGACACAGGCTCTCTCTGCTTATCCCCGAGTTCGCTCGACGTCAAACCTGCGCTCCTGGCTGTTGACGATCACCTCGCGTTGCGCCATGGACGTCCATCGAACACGCAGCCGACGCGCCGTGCCGTCGGGCGACTTCGCCACACTCGGGAGCCGCGCCGGGCGGGAGACGGTCGACGGGCCCGAGAAGGACCGCCCGGACGAGAGCCTGTGGTCCCGCGTCGCAGACCTGCCTGAGCGCCAGCGCCATGCGGTCGTCCTGAAGTACGTGGTCGACCTCGACCACGCCAGCATCGCCACAGCACTGGGCACAACACCGACCATGAGCCGTCGTCTGGTCAGTGACGGCCTCGCGGCCTTGAGGCTTGCCCTCCCCGGAAATGAGATGTGAGATGTCCGAACACACCCTGACCTCCAGGCTCTCGGCGTTCGCCCCGCTGACGAAGCCGCCCATCCTGCCCGTTACCGACGTCTCCTACGTCGTCGAGGAGACCATCATCGGGCCAATACTGCTGGCCCGCAATGAGTCTGGCGTCCTGATCGCCTCCTCATTCGTCGTTGGGCCCGGCGCTGAGGACGCGCTGCTCCGTCGCCTCGCGCGACAGGTCTCGCCCCGCGTGCTGCGCCAGCCACGAGCGCTGGACGAGGCCCGCCGTGAGCTGGACGCCTACCTTCGGGGCGATCTCAGGGCCTTCGACCTGCCCACCGACCTCGTGCTGGCCACGCCGTTCCAGCGGATCGTCCTGGGTCATCTCGCGGGCGCCATCGGCTACGGCCACCGGACGACATACGGTGCGCTGGCCACAGAGATCGAGCGACCCAGGGCCTCGCGAGCCGTGGGCGCCGCGCTGGGCGCGAACCCGCTCTGCGTCATCCTGCCCTGTCACCGGGTGGTCGCCGCCTCTGGCGCCCTCACGGGGTATGCCGGCGGGCTGGCCGCCAAGGAGTATCTTCTGGCGCTGGAGTCCCGCTCCTGATCGGGCCCAACGGATCAGTGACCGGGCCGGGTTCTGGCAAGATCGCGCCGGTGAGCAACGCTATGGACTTCCGGGCCCGACCGGGAATGACCGATGAGGTGCTGTATGCACGCGAGGGTCGACTGGGGCGAATCCTGCTGAACCGACCCAAGGTCATCAACGCCCTGACCGCCCAGATGGTGATCTCGGTCTTGGCGCAGCTGCAGGACTGGGCCGGGGACGATGCGGTGGCGACGGTCTCGATCCAGGGCTCCGGCGACCGCGGCCTGTGTTCCGGGGGCGACATCCGGGCCCTGCGCAGTGTCCTCCTGCAGGGGTCGGAGGGCGCCGTGCGGTTCTGGGCCCTCGAGTACCAGATGAATGCGGCCATCGCCGGCTACCCCAAGCCCTTCGTGGCTTTCATGGACGGCATCGTCATGGGGGGCGGGGTGGGCATCTCGGCGCACGGGAGCCTGCGACTGGTGACCGAGCGTTCGCGGGTGGCCATGCCCGAGACCGCCATCGGGTACTTCCCCGACGTCGGCTCCCTCTTCCTGCTGTCCCGCGCCCCCGGCGAGATCGGGACCCACCTTGCCATGACAGGGCTCGCGATCGGAGGTGCCAACGCGGTCACCGCCGGACTGGCCGACGCGCTGATCCAGAGCCGGGACATCCCCGGGCTCGTCGAGCGCCTGGCTGCCGGGGAGGCGCTGGACGCCGGTGTCGGCAGCACCTCACCAGTGGGCGATCTTGCAGCGGATCGCGACTGGGTCGACTCCTGCTACGCGGGAAGCGACCCTGTCGGGATCATGAAGGCGCTTCGGGCGCACCCGGCGGCAAACGCCACGCGCTGCGCGGACATTCTCAGGACCCGATCGCCACTGGCGGTCTCGGTCGCTCTGGAAGCGCTCCGCAGGGCAGGCCGGATGGACACGCTGGGGCAGGTGCTCGAGCAGGACCTGATGCTTGGCGGCGAGTTCGCGGGCTCGCCCGACTTCGTCGAGGGCGTACGTGCACTGCTGGTCGACCGGGACAACGCCCCCCGCTGGCGCCATGCGTCACTGGAGGATGTTGACCCCGCCGAGGTGGCCCAGCTCTTCACCGGCAGTCGCCCAGGCGCTCTGGCCACCGGGGGCTGAGCTGTGGCCACCCCCGGCTGAGGTGGGTTGTCGCCCCTGTCAGGAGAAACCGACGGTCAGCGTCGCCCGAGGCTGGAGCCCGCCGAGAACGCAGCGGCGCCCCCTCGCGAGGAGGACGTCGAGTACACGGAGGTGGAACCGCCCTGACCGCCGGAACGTGGGCTCCCCTGCGATGACGAGCGTTTCGCGCCCCCGCCGCGCTTGGCCGTGCCACCGGTCGAGCCACGCGACGAGCCAGTGCCCGAGGCCGTATTGCGACCGCCGCCACCTCTCGGGGCGCCTCCGCGGCCGCTCGTTGCCCGGGCGCCGTTGGCACGGGCGCCAGTCTTCCGAGCGCCACGCGCACCGCCGTTGTGCCGGCGGGTACTCTCCTCGTCCTGGGCGAGAACCAAAGGCTCGGTGAACGTCCGCTCCCCCGGCGCCAGCTGATGAAGCAGGGGGTGGCTGGCGTCTACACGGGTCGTTGTCGCCTTGATGCCGGCTTTGCGCGTGAGGTCGCGAACGTCGCCCACCTGGTCGTCAGTCATCAAGGTGATGACAATGCCCTCGGCCCCGGCACGTGCGGTCCGACCTGAGCGGTGAAGGTAGGCCTTGTGCTCGACCGGCGGGTCGGCATGGATCACCAGGGCCACGTCGTCGACGTGTATGCCGCGGGCCGCGATGTCAGTGGCGACAAGGGTATTCGCCGCTCCGGTCTGGAACGCGTCCATGTTTCGGGTGCGGGCGTTCTGGGACAGGTTGCCGTGGAGCTCCACCGCTGGCACTCCCGAGGCGTTGAGCTGCTTGGAGAGCTTCTTGGCACCATGCTTGGTGCGGGTGAAGACCATCGTGCGTCCGGGGGCCGACGTGAGGGCGACCAGGACGGGAAGACGCGCATCGCTCTTCACATGGAAGATGTGGTGCGACATGGTCGAGATCGGCGACTGGTTGGTGTCAGCGCTGTGCGTGACGGGGTTGGTGAGGAAACGCTTGACGATCACGTTGACACCGGCGTCCAGCGTCGCGGAGAACAGCATCCGCTGACCGACCCGGGGGGTGCGTTCCATGATCCGCCGCACGCACGGCAGGAAGCCAAGGTCGGCCATGTGGTCGGCCTCGTCCAGGATGGTGATCTCGATGGCGTCCAGGGTCAGCGCGCCCTGGCTCATCAGATCCTCGAGCCGCCCGGGGCAGGCCACAACGACATCCACGCCGGCGCGAAGGGCGCTGACCTGGGGCTTCTGGCTCACGCCGCCAAAGACTGTGATGCTCGTGATGCCGAACTCCTTGGCCAGAGGGGCCATGGCGGCCTCGATCTGGCTGACCAGCTCGCGGGTCGGCGCCAGGATGAGCGCTCTGGGCTTGCGGGGCTGGCGCGAGCTGTTGCTGGCGGCCAGTCGGGTGAGTAGTGGAAGAACGAAGGCGTAGGTCTTGCCCGAGCCGGTGCGGCCACGGCCGAGGACGTCACGACCCGCGAGGGAGTCCGGCAGCGTCACCGCCTGGATCGGAGTGGGGATGGTGATGCCTGACGCCGCAAGGACGGCGGACAGGGAAGCGGGCACGCCAAGGCTGGCGAAGGTGGTGTCAGAAGACACAGGTGGGTACTCCAGAGACTTTTAAGAGGGTCGTTCTGCCCGGCGCAAACCAGTGAGGTCGCGGCGCGTGGCTATCGACATAAAGAAGCAGTCCGAGGCAGAACTGTGCGGACCGCTGTGATCAGTCTAGGGGATCACAGGGACACAGACGACACGTCGTACGTCGAAGCGGACAGGTCGAGCGTTGAGCCGTGCTCAGTCCTGGCCGCCGATGTCGACCGAATACCCCTCGTAGACCAGGTCGGCGCCGCGCTGACGGTGGCGAACCAGTGCGGCCAGCAGCTTCGTGCCGCGTTCGCGCACCACGTCCAGGTCCGCAAGCATCGAGTCGCCTCGCGCGAACGCCTCCGCCGCTTTGCCGACCAGCGAGAGCAGCTCTCCGATGAGCTCGGAGAGCGCCTTGTGGTCATCGGTCAGCGACTCGACCGCGTGTGCGAGCCGCGGCGACGTCCGAATGACCCTGTTGTAGAGACCGCTCACGCCCTCGGTGACCTCCACGTGGTCACGGAAGTCGCTGGAGAGCGACAACAACGATGCTGACACCCTCTCGACCCAGACCATCTGCCGGCCGGGGACGGGAGCCGCCAACGCCTGTTCGAGGGAGTTGATCGACTCGAGCAGCTCGGCGCGGCGGCGACGCAGCTCGCTGAGATGCGCTTCCGACCCGTCTTCAGGTCCGGTTGGGGCGCCTTCAGCGATGTTGGTCATGGCTGAAGTGTGCGTCCCAATGCCCCCGGCGTCCAGTGCCAGTACTCGCCCCGAGCACCGGCGGATGATCAAGAACACATTGAGCGGACGGGCGAGGACATCACCCGTTCGCGCGAAGGTACCGGCCGAAGTGCGGGACGGTGAAGGCGATCCGCCCGCGTTCGCCGCTGTAGATCAGACCTTTCTTGAGCAGGGCATCGCGGGCCACCGAGAGCGACTGCGGCTTGCGCTCGAGCACCGCTGCCACCGAAGCGGTGGTGACCGACTCGATGTCATCCAGGTCAGGCCCTTGCGGGTCTTCCGCGGCGACCAGAGCCGCATCGGCCATCGCGCGCAGATACTCGCGCTCACCAGGGGTGGCACGTTCGTAGCGTGACCCGAAGAAGCCCACGGCCAGCTCGGCTTCCGCCTCAGGTGCCGCAACCCGGATGTCCTCGATGGTGATCGGCGATGCCGGCGCGCTGTCCCACGCGACCTTGCCATACGCCTGGATGAAGTAGGGATACCCCCCGGTCGCGGCATACATCGCCTCCAGGGCGTCCTGGTGGAACTGTGCGCCCTCGTCCTTCGCTGGCGACTGAAGCGCCTGGTCGGCTGCCGACCGGTCGAGCCGGTCGATTCGCGAATACCTGAACAGTCGTTCGCTATAGGACTTGCTGGCGCTCAGAACCGCTGGCAGATGGGGCAGTCCGGCTCCGACGACGATGATCGGCAGCCCGCTCTGGCTGATCTCGTGGCAGGCCGCACACAAAGCGGAGACGTCATCGGGTCCCAGGTCCTGCATCTCATCGATGAAGATCGCCACGCCCTTGCCCACATCCGCCGCGAGGCCGCCGACATCAGTGAGCAGCTCGACCAGGTCGATCTCGATGTCCCCCGAGTCGGCACGCCCAGTGACGGCGGCCACGTCGATCCCGGGGTTCCACCGATCACGGATCCTTGCGTTCGGCTCGCTCTGACGCCGAGCGAACGCCTTGATGACACCAAGGACGTGGTCGACCTCCTCGCCCTGAGGATGACCCAGCTCGCGCACCGCGACGTGAAGGGCGGCGCTGATCGGGCGCCGAAGCCTCTGGTCAGGACGCGCCTCGAGCTTGCCGGTACCCCAGTTCGCGCGAACCGCCGCCGATCTCAACGCGTTGAGCAGCACGGTCTTTCCTACGCCTCGCAGCCCGGTCAGGACGATGGAACGTTCCGGCTTGGATCTGGCGACGCGCTCCAGCACGACGTTGAAGGCTCGCAGCTGGTCGTCACGACCGGCAAGCTCGGGTGGGCGCTGGCCGGCGCCGGGGGCATAGGGATTGCGAATCGGGTCCACGATCGCAGGCTATCGACCTGTATCGCGTATTCCATAGATATGGGCAGAGAAGCTGATCGTGTCGCCGTCTCACTTCAGCAGTCGGGACATCCGGCGGTCGGCGAGGGGCTTGCCACCGGTCTGACAGGTAGCGCAGTACTGCAGGGACGACTCCGCGAACGACACCTCGCGCACCACGTCGCCACAGACCGGGCAGGCCTGGCCGGTGCGTCCATGCACCCGCATCCCGGCGCGCTTCGCGTCCTTCAGCTCCTTGGCCGGCTTGCCTGATGCAGCACTGACCGCACCGGCCAGTGTGCCTCGCAACGCGGCATACAGCCTCGCGACCTGTCCCTCGTCCAAGCTGGAGGCCAGCGCAAACGGAGAGAGCCGAGCGGCATGCAGCACCTCGTCGGAGTAGGCGTTGCCAACCCCCGCAAGGAACCCCTGGTCCTTGAGCAACCCCTTGACCTGGGTCCGACGCCCCTCCAGCAGGGCCGCGAAGTCGGCGACAGTGAAGCCCTCGGCCATCGGGTCCGGCCCCAGGTGCAAGATTCCCGGCACCTCCAGGGGGTCGCGGACGATGTATGCCGCGAGTCGCTTCTGTGTCCCCGCCTCAGTCAGGTCGAAACCGCTTCCGTCGGAAAGCCTGCAGCGCAACGCGATTGGCGACTTGCCGGGCCGAATGGTCGTGGCCGCCGGCGAGTCGGACCACCTGAGCCAGCCGGCCCGCGCGAGGTGAAATACCAGGTGCAGCCCCTCGGCCTCGATGTCGATGAACTTGCCGTGACGCGTGACACTCGAGATCGGCAGTCCGTGAAGCGATGCGGGGACGGGATCGTAGGTCTTCAGAACGCTGATCGACCCGAGCTCGATGCCGACGATGGCCAGGCCGTGGGTGCGCTCGCGCAAGAAGTCCACGAGCGCCTGGACTTCGGGAAGCTCGGGCATCGGCCCATTCTCGCTCAGGCGGCCCGGCAAGGGAGCCCGAACGCGTGCGATGCGATCGCCGCGAGGAGGAGACTCGGTCGCATCCTTTGAATAGAATCGCTCGCGTGATCCCCGCGCCCGGGCCCTGTTCACCAGGGCCCGAAACGCCAGGACCCGCGATACCCGGACCAGCGGCCTTGCGGGTCAACGACCCGCGCGGTCGCCTCGTCGTTATCACCACCGTCCTCGGCAGTTCTGTCGCTCTGCTGGACAGCACCATCGTCAACGTCGCCCTGCCCACGATCGGTCGCGATCTGGGGGCCGACCTCGCGGGCCTCCAGTGGGTCATCAGCGGGTACGCCCTGACCCTCGCCGCACTGATCCTCCTCGGCGGGTCGATGGGGGACCGGTTCGGCCGCCGCCGGGCTTTCGTCTGGGGGGTCGCCGGCTTTGGGATCGCCTCAGTGCTCTCTGCGCTGAGCCCCAACATCGCGACGCTCATAGCTGCCCGGGCGCTACAGGGCGTCGCGGCCGCGCTCCTGACACCGGGCAGCCTGGCCATCCTGCAGTCCTCCTTCATGCCGGCCGACCGGATGCGCGCCATCGGCACGTGGACCGGCGCCCTCAGCATTGCGGCGGCATCCGGGCCTCTGATCGGCGGCTGGCTGGTCGGCTACAACTGGCGGTGGGCCTTCTGGGTCAACGTTCCGCTGTGTGCAGTGGTCATCCTCCTGGCTGTTCGCTAAGTCCCTGAGTCTCGAAATCCCCATGCCAGCAAGACCACCGACGCACCGGGGGTTCTCCTTGGCGCAACAGGGCTGGCTGGCGTCACCTACGCGCTGACCGAGTGGCCGACCCACGGGCTCAGCGCAGACACCCTGACAGCGGCGGTGGGCGGCGTCCTTGCTCTCGTGGCGTTCATCCTCATCGAGCGAGGCTCACACAACCCCATGTTGCCGACATCGCTGTTCGCCTCGCGCAGCTTCAGCGTGATCAACTCCGTGACCTTTGCGGTCTACGCGGCCCTCTCCGGAGCACTCGTGTTCCTCGTTCTCTTCCTTCAGGTGGTCGCGGGTTGGACCGCACTGCGTGCCGGCGCCGCGACCCTTCCATTGAGCGTTGTCATGCTGCTACTCGCCAAGCGCTTCGGCACGCTCGCCACCAAGATCGGCGCCCGTTCGCTCATGATCAGTGGGCCCCTCATCGCAGCAACTGGATTCGTGATCATTTCCCAGATGCCCAACAACCCGTCATACATAGTGAATGTCGTTCCAGGCGTTGGGCTCCTGGGGCTCGGCATGTCCATGACAGTCGCGCCGCTGACCGGCAGCGTCCTCGCAGCCGCCCCAGATGACCTGGCCGGGACCGCGAGCGGAGTGAACAACGCGGTGGCGCGAACGGCTGGGCTGATAGCCGTTGCCGCGCTCCCGGCGCTGGTTGGGCTCAGCGGCGGCGACTACGCCGACCCCGCCATACTCGCGCCGGCCTATCGAATGGCACTACTGATCTGTGCCGCAGCCATGGTCGCCGGAGCAGCCCTCGCCGCCCTGGGTCTGCCACGAGAACACGCACGGTCAGCAGTTGCGCTGGGCTAGCGTCCGATGACTGTCCGGAGCTGACGGAGCATTCCGTATCCATCGGGTGCGCGACAGACCGGCACGTCGCGCCGAACCCGCGGGGCAAACTCTTCGTTGGACACCGGTAGTAGGTGCGAGAGCACCTGTTCGGCCGGCGTGAGCTCCCGAATCCCAATAGCCTCAACGACATCTGGGCGGTCGCGTGCGAAGTCACCGTAGATCTTCGGATCGTGCTGACCATCGTCGCCGATGAGGACCCAACGGATCTGAGGGAACTCGCGAGCCAACCTGTGCAGGGCCTCTGTCTTGTGCTCCTGCCCGCTGCGGAACCAGCCCGTGTTGGTGGGGCCCCAGTCAGTCATCAGCATCGGGCCCGGCGGATAACCGTGACGCTTGAGGAAACGGGTCAGGGTCGGCGCCGTGTTCCATGCGCCGGTGGACAGGTAGAAGATCGGAGCACCGGCATGTTCGCCGAGCAGGGTGCGATACATCGGCGCCATGCCTGGAACCAGGTGGCGGGCGGTTTCCTGGCGAACGAACGTGTTCCAGGCAGCGATGAATGGACGGGGCAGGGACGTGGAGATCACCGTGTCATCGATATCGCTGACCAGGCCGAAGGTTGCTTCCTTGTCGATGATCAGCACCCACGCAGGGACCGGCTTGGCGCCTTCGGCCTTGATCGTGACGGTGTGCCAGCCCGGTTCGAAGCCCGGATCCGGGATCACCACGTCGAGGTAGCCGCTGCGGTCGGTTTGAGCCTCCGTCGTAATGCCTCCGATGGTGACGCTGACCGGCACGTCCATCGCACCTGCAGTGACGAACGCCCGCCAGCCGCGCTGCTCGTCCCTCGTGCCTCTGAGCTTGCGGACCATCGAGTCCGGTTCGCTCGACATCGACTCCTCAGCCGGGCGGCTCAGGAGCACCCGGCCCAGTACCCGGACGAAGGACGGGCTTCCATAGCCTGTGTGGCTGATCGTTCGGGTCCGCCATCCTCGCGCACGCAACAGCGCGTTCGAGCGCCGATGGAAGGCGTCCTCGATGAGCGACGCGGCGTGGGGTCTGGCCATGCTCAAAACGTATCGCGGCCACCTCCGGGGTTGGTCCAGAAGACCAAAAACAGACCGAACCATGGTGGTCCCTTGAGCGGCTCACGAACGGTCTGGCCAGCCGGCGCAAGCCAGGCGGTGTAGGTCAGTCGGGTGGGTCAGGCGTAGTAGCGCCACACCATGTCGGCCACGCAAGGGGGCTTGTCCGACCCCTCGGACTCGTACACGAGGTGGAAGATCGTCTCCACGCCGTCCTTGATCTCGTGGAGCTCGGTCAGCGAGACATGCATCCGCAGCCGGGAGCCCACGTTGACGGGAGCCGGGAATCGAACCTTGTTGAGGCCATAGTTGAGGATGATCCTGACGTCAGAGACGACGACAACGTCCCAGAGCAGCCTGGTCGCCAGGCTCATCGTGAGGAACCCGTGGGCCACCGTGCCGCCAAAGGGACCCTCCGTCGCCGCCCTCTTCGGGTCGACGTGGATCCACTGCTCGTCGTCGGTCACCCGGGCGAAGCTGTTGACCAGATCCTGGTCGATGGTCACCCATGGACTCACGCCGAGGTCAGTGCCCGCCGCTCTGCGCAGCCCGTCAATACCGTCGATGACCCGCGGGGCAGGAACGTCCGCAGTCGAGCTGTCGTTGACCAGGTCGTTGTCGCTGCGCATCAGGACTCTCCAAGATCGCTTGTCGCTAAGCGGACCGCGACTCCGGGGTTGCGGCGCGCGCCCTCTGGACCAGTGAGCCGCCCCGGATGTGCCCGGTCCACTCACGTCGTGGCCCATGATACGGACCGACCGCGCAGGAAACCCCCGAACCTGAGGGTTCGGGGGTTTCCTGATGTCCTGAGACAGGACACATTGTGCGCGAGGGGGGATTTGAACCCCCACGCCCTTTCGGACACTGGCACCTGAAGCCAGCGCGTCTGCCGTTCCGCCACTCGCGCGCGCTCACAGTGTGTAGGACGACGCCGAGAAAACCAACCCGGACCAGCCCTTCCCACTACACAGAGAGCGCCACAGGCTAGCACCCTGCGGTTCGTCCCACCTTCTCCCGATACGATCGACAGGCAAACGCCAAGGAGGAGCCACTGTGGGACTGTTCGATCGGGTCGAGCGAACGCTCGAGCGAGCCGTTCACGGTGTTTTCGCGAAAGCGTTCAAGGCCGAGGTCCAGCCGGTGGAGATCGCGTCGGCGATGCGGCGCGCCATGGATGACCGGGCGGCAGTGATCGGCCACGGCCGCACCTTCGTCCCCAACCTGTTCACCATCGAGCTCGCGCCCACCGACTTCGAACGACTGACCGGCTTTTCGGAGATGCTGACCGACGAGCTTGTCGCCTCGGCCCAGGAGCACGCGGAGTCCCAGCGTTACCAGCCCGGCGGCCCCATCCAGGTGGACTTCGTGTCCGCCGAAGACCTCGAGACGGGGGTATTCCGGGTGCGTCCCTCCACAGCCAAAGGAGCGCCGAAGGCGACCAGCGCCCCGGCAGCCCCGCACCCACCACCGACACCCGCCGCGGCTCCGTCGCCATCAAGTCCCGTGGCCGCGTCGCCTCCTCCTGCAGACGGCTGGGCCTGGGCGCCTGCAGGACCGGTGGAGGTACCCCCGGCGCCGATCGTTCCTCACGTCCCCTCCCCGCCGGCCCGCGCACACGCCAACCCCGACCAACGCCCGTGGTTCGACGTGGACGGAGACCGCTACCCCCTGCTCAGCGCCATCACGGTCCTCGGGCGGGACAACACTGCCGATGTCATCCTCGACGACCCGGGTATCTCCAGGAGGCACACCGAAATCCGCGTGACCAACGACGGCCCTCATCTGGTGGCCAGCATCCGCGACCTCGGCTCGACGAACGGCACCTTCGTCAATGGCGATCGCATCACCAGTCAGCGTCTGAACGACGGGGATCGCGTCAACGTGGGTCGGACCACCCTCACCTACCGTGCAGAGCGCCGGTGATCTGCACAGATGAGTGAGCTCACCCTCACCGTGGTCCGACTCGGGCTCCTGGCCCTGCTGTGGGTCTTCGTCTTCAGCATCGCCGGGGTTCTGCGTGGGGACCTCTATGGCACGAGAGTCGTGACCCGACGGAAGCCAAGGCCGCTCGCTCGTTCGGCAGGCGGACCGGTCGCCAAGCCCTCGCCGAGCAGCAGGCGGGCCGCCGCCCCCAAACCGCCCCGGGGTTCAGGGAGACACGTCCCGACCGCTCTGACGGTCACCGCGGGCTCGATGACCGGAACCACGGTGTCCCTGAAGCCGACTGGCATTCTGCTGGGCCGAAACCCAGAGTGCACGCTTGTGCTCGACGATGACTTCGCCTCAGGACGTCACGCGCGCATCTTCCGCAGCGACGACAGCTGGTTCGTCGAGGACCTGGGCTCCACTAACGGCACCTTCCTGGGTGCCAACAGACTGACCAAACCCGTCCCCGTCGAGGTCGGTTCGACCCTGCGGATCGGGAAGACCATCTTCGAGCTGCGGAAGTAGGTCCCCTTGGCCATCGCGCTGCGCTATGCCGCCCGCTCGGACGTCGGACTGGTGCGACAGGTGAACCAGGACTCGGGCTACGCCGGGCCGCACCTGCTCGTTGTCGCCGACGGCATGGGCGGCCATGCTGCGGGAGATGTGGCCAGCTCGATTGCGCTCGGCCAGATTGTCGGGCTGGATGGTGAGAGCCATGGTCCGGATGATGCCCTGGACATGCTCGCCAAGGCCCTGCACAGCGCGAACAGCGAGCTGCAGGAGGCGATCGGTCGCCAGCCGGAGCTCCAGGGAATGGGCACGACCGTCACTGCTTTGTTGCGGACGGGGAGCATGATCGCCGTGGCGCACATCGGTGACTCACGCGCCTACCTTCTGCGCGATGGCATCTTCACCCAGATCACGCATGACCACTCGTTCGTTCAGAGCCTGGTCGACGACGGCCGGATCACCGAGGAGGAGGCGGAGGGCCACCCCCAGCGCTCTCTCGTCACGCGGGTGCTCACCGGGCAGCATGATGATGAGCCCGACCTCGCCGTGCGCGAAGCCCACATCGGCGACCGTTACCTGCTCTGCTCCGATGGTCTCTCCGGGTTCGTTGCCCGCGACACCATCCAGGAGGTGCTCGAGCAGGGCATGCCGCCCGGCCGGACTGCAGACCGTCTCGTGGAGCTGGCAATGCGCGCAGGGGCGCCCGACAACGTGACCTGCATCATCGGCGACGTCGTCGATCTGGACAAGGACCAGCCTCCACCGACAGCGCAAGAAGTTGTGGGCGCGGCAGCCGAGCGCAAGACCACCACCCGCGCCATACCGCTCACCCCGGCGGCCAAGGCCTCGGCCCTTTCCCGCCAGGCCACCGGCGCGGATATCGCGGAGGCCAAGGAGGCCGAGTCCATCCGGCTGGCTGAGGAAGGGCCGTCCTCGCGACGCCTGCGCCTGCTCAAGGGGCTCTCACTCGTCCTTGTTCTGGCTGTCCTTGTGGGCGGTGGTTATGCGGCATACGGCTGGTCACAACGGCAGTACTTCGTCGGTGAGGTCAAGGGGCATGTCGCCATCTACCAGGGCGTGTCCCAGAACATCGGCCCATGGACTCTCTCGCACGTGGTCCTTGAGAGCGACGTCGCGCTCGGCGACCTTCCCGAGTTCTACCGCGACAAGGTCGACTCGACCGTCAGCAGCGCCAACATCCAGGACGCACGACGACTCGTCGCCGATCTGCGTGTACAAGCCTTCCAGTGCCAGACCACAAGGGCTGCCGGCGGCAGCTGCGGTACCTCCAGCGGCACCCCAGCCCCTACCCCCAGCTCCTCCACGACCTCCCCGCCCACCACCAGCCCGAGCGGCACCCCCACGCCATGAGCACGGTGACCTCCTTCCGTCCCCGCAACAGACGCAACGTCGAGCTGGTGCTGCTGCTGCTCGCCGTCGCGATCGTTCTGGTCGCCTACCTCAATGTCGGTCTGGCCGTTGACGGAAAGTTCCCGCCCGACCTGGTCAAGTACGGCTCGGGCCTGTTGTTCCTCACCCTCGCCTTCCACCTCGTGCTGAGGTGGCGGGCCTCGTATGCCGACCCGCTCATGCTGCCGATCGCGACGCTGCTCAACGGCCTGGGCCTGGTCATGATCCACCGCCTGGACCTGGCCTACTCCCGCACCGGCAGCCATCTCCTCGCACCCAAGCAGCTGATGTGGAGCACGCTGGCTGTCATCATTGCCGCCGGGGTGATCATCGTTCTGAGAGATCACCGCCAGCTCCGCCGGTTCACGTTCACCGCCATGGCCGTAGGTCTCGGACTGCTGCTGCTGCCACTGGTGCCCGGCATCGGCCGCAACATCAACGGTTCCCGAATCTGGATCGGTCTGGGACCGCTCTCCTTCCAGCCCGGTGAGGTCGCCAAGATCCTGCTGGTCATCTTCTTCGCCGGCTACCTGGTGCAAACCCGCGATGTCTTGTCCCTGGTCGGGCGGCGCTTCCTCGGGATCGCCCTGCCCAGAGCTCAGGACCTTGGCCCGATCCTGATTGCCTGGCTGGCCAGCGTCGGGGTTCTGGTCTTCGAGAAGGACCTGGGCTCCTCCCTGTTGTTCTTCGGTCTGTTCGTCTCGATGCTCTACGTGGCCACCGAGCGTCGGTCGTGGATAGCGATCGGCATGGCTTTGTTCTGCGCTGGCGCCTATGTCGCCTACCTGTTGTTCGGACACGTCCAGACGCGGGTGCTGTTATGGCTGGATCCCTTCAGTGCCAAGGCAATTGCTGCCAGTGACCAGCTGGTCAAGGGGCTGATGGGCATGGCCAACGGCGGCCTGCTCGGCACCGGACTCGGCCGCGGCCACCCCGAGCTCACCTACTTCCCCGAGAGTGACTTCATCGTCCCCAGCTTCGGCGAGGAGATCGGGCTCCTGGGCGTGTTCGCCCTCCTGCTGCTGTACCTGCTGCTGGTCGAGCGTGGCCTGCGGACCGCCCTTGGCGTCCGAGACGGCTTCGGCAAGCTGCTGGCGGTCGGGCTGTCCTTCTCCGTGGCTCTGCAGTGCTTCGTGGTCGTAGGAGGCGTCACCCGCGTCATTCCGCTCACCGGTCTGACGATGCCCTTCCTGTCGTATGGCGGGTCATCACTGCTTGCCAACTGGTCCATCGTCGCCCTGTTGCTGCGGGTCAGCGACCAGGCCCGACGCCCACTTCCGGACGCCGACGAGCTCGCCTCGGCATCCGCGGCGCACACCCAGGTGGTGATCCAGCGATGAACCAGCCGATCCGCCGACTGGCCCTCGTCGTGGCCGTGCTCTTCGGCGCCCTGCTGATCTCCACCACCTGGATCCAGTTCGTCCAGGCCCAGAAGCTGGACGACCGCCCCGGCAACCGTCGCACGCTGCTCGCGAGCTACTCACGGGAGCGGGGCGCCATCCTGGTGGGTGGGTCACCGGTGGCCAAGTCGGTCCCGACCAAGGACGATCTGAAGTACGTCCGCATCTACCCCTCGGGCAAGCTGTACTCCCAGGTCACGGGCTACTACTCCTTCACCTACGGCGCCGGCGGCGGGCTAGAGGGATCCGAGGACGCGCTGCTCTCAGGGCAGTCGGACAAGCTCTTCTACCGCCGGGTCGTCGACATGTTGACCGGCAAGGTGGCCAGCGGTGCCAGCCTCGAGCTCACCATCAACCCCAAGGCCCAGGCGGCCGCAGACAAAGCCCTTGGCAACCAGCGCGGTGCCGTAGTCGCGCTGAACCCCAGCACCGGCGAGATCCTGGCGATGGTCAGCCATCCGCAGTACGACCCGACGGCGTTGTCGAGCCACAACCTCGATGCCGTCGCAAAGGCCTGGAAGGCCCTGAACGCGGACCCGGGGCGCCCTGCGGTCAACCGCGCGATCGCCGGCGACCTCTACCCCCCGGGCTCCACCTTCAAGCTGGTCACCGCCGCCGCGGCACTTTCCTCCGGCAAGTTCACCGAGGAATCTCAGATCCCTGGGCCGGCACGGCTCGATCTGCCCCTGACGACGGACAGCCTGCCCACCGACGACCTTCGGCCCTGCGGCCCTGGCAACAAGACCTCCCTGACACACGCCCTGGAGATCTCCTGCAACACAGCTTTCGGCTGGCTGGGGCTCCAGCTCGGCGCCGACCAGATGCGAACGCAGGCAGCCAAGTTCGGTTTCGGCGATGCGCTGCGAGTGCCGATGCAGGTGACGCCGAGCATCGTCCCGAAGCTCGACGCGCCCCAGACCGCACTGGCCGCCATCGGGCAGTACGACGTGCGGGTCACGCCGCTGCAAATGGCCATGGTCGGGGCGGCGATCGCCAACAAGGGCATCGTGATGAGCCCGTACCTGGTCAAGGACACCCTCAACGACCACTTGGACATCATCGACAAGACCACGCCGACCCAGCTATCACAGGCAGTCTCGCCCGACGTCGCAGCCGCTCTGACCCGGATGATGGTCACCGTCGTGCAGTCAGGCACCGGCACGGCCGCGCAGATACCCGGGGTCGTCGTGGCCGGCAAGACGGGCACCGCCCAGCACGCGGTCGGAAGCGCGCCACATGCCTGGTTCGTCGCATTCGCTCCGGCCGACCACCCCACCATCGCGGTCGCCGTGGTCGTCGAGGACGGCGGGAACGCCGGCAACGAGGCATTCGGCGGCAAGGTCGCGGCGCCGATCGCACGCCAGGTGATCGAGGCGGTGATGAAGCCATGAACCCCACCGTGGGAACCGTCCTGGGCGACCGCTACACCCTGACCGGGCGCATCGCGACCGGAGGCATGGGCGAGGTCTGGGCGGCCCTCGACACCGTCCTCGACCGCACCGTCGCGGTCAAGCTGATGAATGCCGTACTGAGCCAGGAGAGCGACTTCGTCGAGCGCTTCCGGGCCGAGGCACGGCATACGGCCGCGCTGCAGCATCCCAACATCGCGACCGTGTTCGACTACGGCGAGGACGACGGCGCGGCCTACCTGGTGATGGAGCTTGTGTCTGGCCAGCCACTGAGCCAGATCATCGCCGACCGAGCGCCACTGTCAGCGCAGGAGACCGTGGCGATCCTCATCCAGGCCGCCACCGCCCTGGCCGCTGCCCATGCCGCCGGGGTCGTCCACCGTGACGTGAAGCCGGCCAACATCATGGTCACTCGCGATGGCACCGCCAAGCTCACGGACTTCGGCATCTCCCGCGCTATCGACTCGGTGCCCCTGACCCAGACCGGCCAGGTCCTCGGAACCGCACAGTACCTTTCGCCCGAGCAGGCCCTGGGTCAGAGCGCGACAGCCGCCAGCGACATCTATGCCCTGGGCGTGGTCGGGTACGAGATGCTGACGGGTGAGCGTCCGTTCGACACAGGCAGCGTCGTGTCAACCGCCCTGGCCCACGTCAACCAGCCGCCCCCGCCCCTCCCCGAGACCGTCCCCCCGGGACTGGCCGACGTGATCAGCGCCGCCATGGCCAAGGCCTCTGCAGACCGTCCCGCGAGCGCCGCAGAGATGGCTCATGCCCTCGGTATGCCGAGTGCTGCCTTCGCGTCCAACGCCCCTGTCGTGCCTGTCCCAGCGTCGACCCGCCCGGCGCCCACCGGCCCCGCGACCAAAGGGCCCTCGGGTACGCAGGTCATGCCCTCAGGCACGCAGGTCATGCCCTCAGGCACGCAGGTCATGCCCCCACTTACGCAGGCCATGCCGGCACCGACCCATGCGATGCCAGGGCCTGCGGCCCGGAAGGGACGCGCACCCCTAGCCCTGCTCGCACTCGCAGGCTCCCGTGCTGGGCTGCGCCGCCACCAACCCCCCGGCGCTACACGTCGCCGCCCGGCCTGGCGCCTCGGAGCCGCTGCTGCCGTGCTGGGTGTGACGGCGTTCGTGGCCATGTCCCAGGCCAGCGGCAACAACGCCACCAAGACACCCATCACCCCGGCCACAGCCACCATCTCTCAGGCATCGACCCCCAGCACCAGCGCGACCACGCCTCCGGTGACCCCATCGGTCACCAGACACGCGGCGCCGGTCAAGGGCCAGGACAATGGCAAGAAGAAGGGCAAGCAGTGAACGGCATACCTCGTCTGCTCGGCGGACGGTACCAGGTTGGTGAGCTGATCGGCCGTGGCGGAATGGCCGAGGTCCACTCAGGCCACGACACGAGACTCGGCCGCACCGTAGCCATCAAGATGCTCCGCTCGGACCTGGCGCGCGACCCCTCGTTCCTTGCCCGCTTCCGCCGCGAGGCCCAGTCCGCAGCGGGACTTAACCACCCCTCCATCGTCGCGGTATACGACAGTGGTGAGGACCACGAGACCGAGAGTGGCGGCGCGACCGTTGCCCTGCCGTACATCGTGATGGAGTACGTCGAAGGCCGCACGTTGCGCGAGATCCTCACCGAGACAACGGTCATGGATCCCACTGAGGCGGCCAGGGTGACCGAAGGCGTTCTGGATGCTCTGGCGTACAGCCACCGGATGGGGATCGTCCACCGGGACATCAAGCCGGCCAACGTCATGGTGACCCCGTTTGGCGAGATCAAGGTGATGGACTTCGGGATAGCCCGGGCAATCGCCGACAGTGCCGCCACGATGACCCAGACGCAGTCCGTCATCGGGACCGCTCAGTACCTCTCACCGGAGCAGGCTCAGGGCAATCTGGTTGATGCCCGCTCCGATCTGTATTCCGCGGGCTGCCTGCTCTATGAGCTGCTCACGGGCCGTACGCCGTTCGTTGGGAGCTCGCCCGTCTCGATCGCCTACCAGCACGTCGGGCAGGCACCCCAGCCCCCGTCCGCGTACAAGCCGGGCCTTAGCGCCGATCTCGACGCAGTGGTCCTGCACTCCCTGGTGAAGGACCGGGACGCGCGATACCAGGACGCGTCCCAGTTCCGCTCCGACCTCGCGGCTGCCCGCGTGGGACGGCCGATCAGCTCCGCCGCTCATGGGAGTGCGGCCGGCGCCGCAGTGGCCGCAGGTGCAGTGCTGGGCGCTGCCGGGATGGGCGGCGATCGGACCATGGCGATGTCCGCAGCCGACGCCACCCAGGTCGTCAGCCCCCCCGCGGGCAGCGTCCCCCCCGGCAGGGCGCACAACACCGCCACCTTGCCAGCGATTGGTCGCGACCCGGCCGAGCTGGCGCCCAAACGGCACTGGGCCACTTACGTGCTCCTCGCCATTGCCGTCGTGGCCGCGCTCTTCCTGGTCGGGCTGGCCGGGAGGGCCATGTTCTCCCCAACCGCCAGTGCGCCCAAGGTGGCGGTCCCGACCGTGGTCAACCTCACCCAGGCCCAGGCTGAGGCCAAGCTGCGCGCCGTGGGTTTCAAGCCGGTCGCGACCTTCGCCGCGAACGCAGCCGAGAAGGGCAAGGTCTTCGACCAGAGCCCTCAGCCCGGTGAGCAGTTCCCTGCGAACACCACCGTCACGATCACCGTGTCCAGCGGCCCGGGTGACGCGGTGGTCCCGGACGTCACCGGCCAGAACGCCGACTCGGCAAAGGTGACCCTTGCGGCCATCGGGCTCACCGTCAGCGCGGTACAAACCGTCGACAATCCCAGTCTCGAAAAGGGCAAGGTCATCGAGACCGTGCCTGCGGCGGGCGAGACGGTGCCTTCCGGGTCGGGCGTCGTCCTCAAGGTGTCCAGTGGCAAGGTCAAGGTCCCTGATGAGGTCGGTGCCGACCGCGGTACTGCCCAGCAGGCCCTCAGCGACCTGAAGCTGAAGACCAAGACCACGTTCAAGGACAGCGCCGACAAGCCGGAAGGCACGGTTCTGTCCCAGACACACGTTGGTGACTCCGTGGACGTCGGCACCGTGATCGACCTGGTGGTGGCACAGACCCCGGCGCCGACAACGCCACCGACGACCCCACCCACGACCGACACCCCCACCCCCAACCCCGGGAACTGAGAGCTCGAGACCCGCGGTGAAGTCGCAGAAATCGACCAAGAATGGCGATTTCTGCGACGTAGATTGCGACTTCACCGGGCTGTGCGTCTGACAGACAGATCTCCCTTGCGGCTCAGGGGTCGGGTGGGTGTTGCCGACGCGACTTACGTTGATGCGACCATTCGCGCCACACCCGCGGCGTCATGAACCAGCGGGCTCAAGCCCTCGGACCTGCTGACCGCATCGGCAAGGCCGCACGTCTGAAGCCAGTTGGCGAGCAGCCGGTGCCCACCCTGGGTCAGCACGCTCTCGGGGTGGAACTGAACGCCCTCCAGGGGAAGGGTCCTGTGGCGCACCGCCATGATCACGCCGGACTCTGTATGCGCCGTCGCCACCAGATCGTCGGTCACGGTCGTGGGGTCGATGGTCAGTGAGTGGTAGCGCGTCGCCATGAACGGAGACGGCAGCCCGTCCAGCACCCCCGTCCCATCATGAAATACCGCTGAGGTCTTGCCGTGCAGGAGCTCCGGCGCCCGGTTGACGGTGGCACCGAAGACGACGCCCAGCGCCTGATGGCCAAGGCAGACCCCGAGCATCGGCTGCTGACGCTCGGCGCAGGCTGAGATCATCGCCATCGAGACTCCGGCTTCCTCCGGGGTGCCGGGACCAGGCGAGACCAGAACGCCGTCGAACCCAGCTCCGTCGGCTGGCGATACGGCGTCATTGCGGACGACCTCGCACTCAGCGCCGAGCTGTTGGAGATATCCCACGATGGTGAAGACGAAGCTGTCGTAGTTGTCGACCACAAGGATGCGAGGGCTGCGAGCGCTCCCGGGACTGACGCTGCTGTTGGTCATTGAGGCGGCCTTCATGGCGCGGTCGTGGTGGGGCCGGGGTTCAGTGGTCCGGTCTGGATCGTGTTGTCGTTGAAGGGCGCACCCGTACCATCGCCCCTCATGGCAGCGCAGTGGCGTACAAGAGACCAACGCTGCCGGTGTACGCCGGGAAGCTCGCCGCACTCTTGGTGGTCACGTAATAGCCCAGGCCGAGCAGGTCAACATACTGCCGGTAGATGGTGACCTGCGGGCTCTGGTCCAGCGCGGCCCGCATTGCCGACACATCACCGATCGCCCTGATGACGTAGGGCGGGGAGTAGACGCGACCCTGCAGGATCAAGGTGTTGCCCACGCACCGCACGGCGCTCGTTGAGATGACCCGCTGGTCCTGCAGCATCATCGCTTCGGCGCCGCCGGCCCACAGCGCGTTGACCACGCTCTGGACGTCCTGCTGGTGCACCACGATGTCGTCGGCGGAGTAGCCCTTGGGCAGGCTCGCGGCGGTTCGTTTGGCATCGTCCAGGCTCACGGACAGCTCGGGGCCGCTCACGGCCTGGGTCCCGACGACAGGCGCGAGCTTGGTGGCCGTCGCGCGCAGCCGGCTCACCGCGGCGTTGCCCGGCGCCACCTGCGCGGTCAGGGCGTCCACCTGGTCCTGCAGGTCCTTGACGGACTGCGCCCTCTGGCGCACATCAAGGTTCCGGGCGCGAACGACGTCGACCAGGTCCGTACGGCCTGACGAGCGCAGGTCGGTGCCCTGCGAGGTCTGGGCACTGGTCGCGAACATCACACCGGCACCGGCAGCGACCAGAGGCACGATGGCAGCCCAGCCGGTAAGCCGCCGGGGCCTGCGAAAGCGCAGTCTTGGCGACAAACGTGGCCTCCTGCCCGCGACTTGGAATCTTGAGCCTCTAGGCTAGGGGAAAGACCTGTTGCACGATGAACGACCCATCGAAGGAGCACCCGCCGTGCCCGAGTCCAAGGGACGCGCCAAGCCCGCGTACACACCGCCGCCCCAGCGGCGTTCAAAGGCGAACCTGTCCAACCCTCCATGGTTCGCCCCGGTGATGCTCGGCCTGATGATCGCGGGCCTGCTCTGGGTTGTGACCTTCTATGTCACCTCTGGGAGCGGACAGAGCTACCCGATCCCGAACATCGGCTACTACAACCTGGCGATCGGTTTCACCCTGATGATCTCGGGCTTCTTGATGACGATGCGCTGGCGCTGAGCCTCCGTCTCTACCGTTCGAGACAGTTGTCCACAGAGGTTTTCCACAATGGGGATAAATGACAACGGTGTAATCCGATGGTTCGTCGGGATGACCGAAAAGCGGCCTGCCGATCACGCCACGAAGTGCTGCGCCCCGAGGCTGACGATGGACCGCAGGGTCGAGTCGTCCGTGATCGCGTACTTCGCGGCCGCGGCCACGATAACCAGAACCAGAATCCCGGCCAGCGCCGGCAGTTGCAGCTTACGTCGGGCCTGTGGAGCCGTGGCGGTGATGACGGCGGCCAGAGCGGCGCCGGTCAGGAAACCACCCAAGTGCGCCTGCCATGCGATGCCGGGGACGACGAACCCGAAAACCGCATTGATCGCGAGCACAGCGAACATCGGACGCGAGGACCTGCCGAGGTGTCGGTTAAGCACGAGCAAGGCTCCGAACAGCCCGAAGACCGCACCCGAGGCACCCACCACAGGGATAAGCCAGCTGCTGTGGTTAACACCGGCCTGAGTCAGTGGCAGCGCGGGCGGAGTCGCCAGCAACAGGTAGCCGACGGATCCGCCGATCGCGCTGACCAGATAGAGGATCGCGAACCTGAGCGGCCCAAGCAGGGGCTCCAGGTACTGCCCGAGCACCCACAGCGCGTACATGTTGAACAGGATGTGCAGAAGCTGGCCGGGGGAGTGGGCAAATGCCGCGGTGAGGAAGCGCCAAGGTTCGCTCGCACCCAAGAACGGGCTGAACTCGACCATGCTGCTCACCTGGGGTGAGACCTTCTGGGCCAGCCATACGACCACACAGATGCCAATGATGGTCAAGGTGACCTGCGGTCGCCCGCCCTGGCTGACCACGGCGCCGAACTGCGTGCGCGGCATACGCACACTCTTCTGGCCCTCTCGGACGCAGTCGACGCACTGAATGCCGACCGCGGCCGGCCGCTGACACTCTGGGCAGGTCGGCCGACCACATCGCTGGCAGCGCACATAGGCCACTCGGTCGAGATGGCGCGGGCACACAGGTTCAGGCTCGTACGACGAGGGCTCACTCATTCGGGACGCTCACCAATCAGCCGAGAACCACGGAGGCAACAAGAACCACTGCGCAACGACAACGACTGAGCACGGAGAACTGTTGCGTAAACGGGTGAGCTCAGTCCTCGTCGACGGTGACGGAGTTGAGAATGACAGGCTCGAGCGGCCGGTCGCCGTTGCCCGTTCGGACAGCGCCGATCTTGTCCACGACGTCGCGACTGGGCTGGTCGGCGACCTCGCCGAAGATGGTGTGCTTGCCTTGCAGGTGCGGCGTGGGTCCCAGGGTGATGAAGAACTGCGAGCCGTTGGTGCCCTTGCCGCCGCGGGTGCCGGCGTTGGCCATGGCGAGGATGTACGCCTGGTTGAAGTTCTTGTCAGGGGAGATCTCATCGTTGAAGGCGAAGCCGGGACCACCCATACCGGTGCCCTGGGGGCAACCGCCCTGGATCATGAATCCCGAGATGATCCGGTGAAAGCCCAGACCGTCGTAGTAGGGCGTGGGGCTGGTACGGCCGGCATCGTCCTTGTAGTCCAAGGTGCCTTTGGCCAGACCGACGAAGTTCGCAACCGTCTTGGGCGCATGGTCGGGGAACATCGTGATGTTGATGTCGCCGAGGGTGGTGTGCATAGTGACGTTCATGGCCTCATCCTGTCACGGGGGTGTGGACTCCCTCTGATGTGGGCAAAGGAGGCCAGCGGGACCATTGCGGGAGTCGGGGTGGTCAGGGCCCGGCGGGACGGTGCAGGATGGACCAGCAGACCGACGCCAACACCTTTGGAGGACCTCGTGTTCCACAGCAAGAGCCGGACAGAGCAGCTTCAGGACCAGTCGGCGTCACTTGTGAGCACCGCTGCGAGTGTCGCCGAGCAGCTGCGCGAGCGGGTTGTGCCTGCCGTCGGGCAGGTCGCCGAAAGCGCCATGGAGCGGGTTCAGCCCCATGTCGAAGCCGCCCGGCTCTGGGCCAAGCCACGCGTCGAGCACGGCATCGAGGTGGCGGCACCGCGGCTGGAGTCCGCCGTCAGCGGCCTCGCGCCCAAGGTGGACACCGCACGGGACAAGATCGTCGAGGAGCTGCTTCCCCGTCTCATCGAGGCCATCACTGCGTTTGCCGCAGTGAGCGCGGCGGCCAAAGACGAGGCCGTGACCCGCGGCACCGGCGCTGCGTCCATCCTCTCCGGCGATGCCACTGCTACCCCCAAGCGCAAGAAGAAGGGCCGGCTGCTGCTGATCCTTGGCCTCTTGGGTGCCGCAGCGGCGGGCGTCGCAACGTTTATGAAGAAGTCAGCCCCCAAGGACGACCCCTGGGCCACGCCGCTCGCGGACTCCTATGTCGCGCCGTCGACCGGTCGGCATTCCAGCGTTGCCGCGGTCGACGAAACCGCTGACCTCCACGACATCGCCGACCCTCTCGACGACCCCGCGGCGGCGGACTCAGAACCCGCGTCGGTCGAGTCCTTGGACGGCTCTGACGCCTCCCCCGCAAAGGGCTCCTCCGCGGCAGCGGACCACGGCAAGAAAGACGACAAGGGTTCCGGCGCGTAGTCGCCCGGTACGAGACGCGAGAGCTGCGGCCGTGCTCAACGACGCCGCCCGGCGGGTGATCGAGTCCGGCGCGCTTGCCCATATGGTGACCGTCAACGAGGACGGGTCCCCCCAGGCGACGGTCGTGTGGGTTGGCCTGGATGGCGACGAGCTGGTGTCGGCCCACCTGGACGGTCGCCAGAAGAAGCTGCAGAACATTCGCCGAGACCCGAGGGTGGTGCTTTCGTTCGAGGCCGAAGGCGCCAACGCCGTCGGGATGCGCAACTGCCTCGTGGTCCACGGGCGGGCCCGGATCACGCCTGGCGGTGCTCCCGAGCTGTTGCACGACCTGGCTCAGACGTATGTCGGGCCGGGGACCCGTTTCCCTCCCATGCCCGACCCGCCGCCAGGCTATGTGGTTCACATTGCGGTCACCCGAGTCGGTGGAAGTGGTCCCTGGTTCGACTAGGCGCAAGCCGATGTGAACGGAGGTGCCGGTTGCTCCGCGTACAGTTCCTGAGTGCCCAAGGAAAGCGAACCCCGCGTAACGGGGGCCGACCAGCAGCCGGGGCGACGCGGCATACCGGCAGCCGACCTGCAGCTGTGCCTTCGCGTTCTTGCCCAGGCTGACGGGCTCCCGGCCGAGCACCCTGACGCGGTGGCGATAAGACGTGCGACCGCGCGAATCTATAAGGGCGTCAAGGATTCTCGTCGCGCCGAGCGCCGACAGAAAGTGCTGGCAAACGATCAGGCCATCACCGCACTGACGGCCACCGGCGCCCCTGAGCGGATCGACGACGAGACCCAGGGTCTGCAGCTGGTTTCGAATGCCACGGGTGCGCTCGCCGGGAGGCTCCTGCAGCCACGCTCCTGTTACATCTGCAAGTCACGCTATGTCGACGTTGACGCGTTCTATCACCAGCTGTGCCCCGACTGCGCAGTCCTCAACCGCCGCAAGCGTGATCAGCGCACCGACCTCACTGGGCGGCGTGCCCTGCTCACGGGTGGCCGGGCGAAGATCGGGATGTACATCGCCCTGCGACTTCTTCGCGATGGCGCCCACACGACGATCACGACCCGCTTCCCGGGCGACGCCATCCGAAGGTTCACCGCGATGGAGGACAGCGCCGACTGGCTCCACCGGCTGCGCATCGTCGGGATCGACCTCCGCGATCCGGCCCAGGTCGTGGCTCTTGCGGATTCCGTTGCAGCACAGGGACCCCTGGACATCCTGATCAACAACGCCGCACAGACCGTACGACGTTCGCCGGGCTCTTATGCCCCGCTGGTGGAGGCCGAGTCCGCACCATTGCCGAATGGTCCGCTGCCTGAGATGCTCACGTTCGACCACCTCAGCGATGCCCATCCGGCCTCCTTCGCAGGCGCTCTGGCGGCTACGCCGAGGGCACACGCAACGACTCCGCACGTGATGACCGCGATGGCACTGCGCGCCGGCTCCGCGACGCCAGCGCGAGTGCGGGCGGGGACCGCGATCGACGCCGGGGGACTGGTGCCGGACCTGTTTGACGTCAACAGCTGGACACAGAACGTCCAGGAGGTGGATGCGTTGGAGCTGCTCGAGGTTCAGCTCTGCAACTCCACGGCCCCGTTCATCCTGATCAGTCGGCTGCGTCCCTCGATGGCGGCTTCCAGCGCCCGTCGCACGTACGTCGTCAACGTCTCGGCGATGGAAGGCCAGTTCAGCCGCAACTACAAGGGACCAGGTCATCCGCACACCAACATGGCCAAGGCTGCCCTCAACATGCTCACCAGGACCAGCGCCCAGGAGATGCTCGAGACCGATGCCATCCTGATGACCGCGGTCGATACCGGCTGGATCACCGACGAGCGACCTCACCCGACCAAGATGCGCCTGGCCGAGGAGGGCTTCCACGCCCCGCTGGATCTGGTCGATGGCGCCGCTCGCGTCTATGACCCGATCGTGCAGGGCGAGCTGGGCAGGGACATCTTCGGCTGCTTCGTCAAGAACTACGAGCCCGCCGCCTGGTAGGTCGCTCGCGTGGATGACTCCCTTGGCTGGCAAAGGCCTGCGAGCAGAGCTGGTGGCCCAGGGTTTGGGCGTGGGAGGGATGCGGGCGGCGCAGCCCATCAAGGTTGCCTGCGAGCAGGGCTAGCGGCTCGCGTCCCTTTCCACGCCTATGCTCTCAGCCGATGTCACGTAGGCGAAAACCCCTGCTACCAAACGCCGTGAGGGCCAGCGCGATGGTCGCCAGGACAGCGAGGGGCACGAGGTCGAGATCCGCACCTGGGAACTTGGACACGTTCGCGAAGGGCGAGATCCGCAGAACCTTGTCGGGCAGCTGAAGAATCGGGCCCAGCTGATCCAGAAGGCCGCAACCCGCCAGGGCTCCCCACGCCAGAGCACTGCGCTCCGGCGCCAGACCGACAAGGGCCATGGTCACCCCGGTGAAGACCCACATCGCTGGCACCAGCACCAGAGCTCCGCCCACGACCGGCCACACCTTGCTCGCGTCGTGGACGGACGCGGCATACGCGCCACCGGCTGCGAGCCCAGCAACCGTCATCAAGATCGGCGGGCTGGCCACGGCATGAACCAGGTGGCTGTCCATGATCCGGGTCCGCGTCACCGCAGTTCCCAGAACCTGCTCGACGCGGGTCTCGGTCTCCTCCGACCGCAACCGGAGCATCGCCTGCACTGAGTGGATGGTTCCCACGGTGGCCAGCAGCGGCAGGATCGCGGCGAAGAACGCGTCGATCAGCGACTGCGTGCCGCCGAGCCGCTGGATGATCTCCTCGAGCCTTGGGTTGCCCTTGAAGATGTCCAGCACCCCGTTGGCAACCGACCCGAGTGCCCCGGCAAAGATCGCGATGCCGATCGTCCAAGCCAGCCACGAGCCACGCTGGAGCCGCCATGCCAGAGCTGCTGCCGTGGACAGCCCCGCGCTGCCACGATCCGGGCCGAGGGGGGATGGTCGCAGTCCTGCGCCAAAGTCGCGCCGACCCTCCAGTGACACGGCCAGCACGATCAGGCCAACGCCAAGAAGAAGGGGTAGGCCGAGTACCCACCACCGTTCGCTGGCGAACGCTCGCATCTGCTGGACCCAGCCGACGGGGGAGAGCCAGCTGAGCCATGTCGCAGTGTCAGTGCTGTCCCCAACCGCCCTCAGCAGGTACGCCGCCCCCAGGACCGAAGCCGCCATTCCCCTTGCCGGACGGGCGTTTTCGCTGATCTGGGCGGTGACGACACCGAGCCCCGCGAACACCGTGCCACACCCCAGGAAACCCAGACCAAGTGCCACGGCGCCTGACACCGGAAGGCTCTCGATGATCAGGCCGACGACAACGATCACAGCCAGGACGACGTTTGCGCCGATCGTGACCAGAAGGGCGGCAGCCAAGGGTGCATGCCGACCGACGACTCCCGAGCGCACGAGCTCGAGGCGGCCGGCCTCCTCCTCGGCACGGGTGTGACGTATGACGGCCAGCAGGCTCATCAGCCCAATGACTGCCGCGGCAAAGCCGCCAAGCCGCCAAGCCGTGAAGCCACCAGCGGTGGTGAGGTCGAAGACCGGCCCGTAAAGCGCGCGCAACGACGTGTTCTGACCCATGGTGGTCCCGAGGCCAAGCCGTGACTCGGGCGTTGGATAGAGCGACTCGTAGGCGCTGGCAATGGCCAACACTTGCAGGCAGATGAACACAATCCAGGCGGGCCACCAGATCCGGTCGCGGCGCAGAGCCAGTCGGGTCATCGGCCACAGCCCCGTCAGCCCCCCCGTCGAAGCACCAATGGTGGCGGGCTCTCCCGGCGCTGTATCGCGAGCGCTGGTCAGGGTGCTCACGCCGACTTCTCGTTGGGTGAGGCTCCTGCCGCATAGTGCCTGAGGAAGATCGTCTCAAGCGTGGGCGGGGCACTCAGCAACGTGTTGATACCAACGGCGGTCAGCCGTGCCATGAGCTCGCCGAGATGTCCGGTGTCGACCTCGCAGGTCAGGTTGTCGCCTTCAGCGACCAGGTCATGGACACCCGTCAAAGCCACCAGATCGGCAGGTACCGGACCCGCGAGCGCCGCCTCGACATGGGTGCGCGAGAGGTGCCGGAGCTCGGCCAGGGTTCCGGTCTCGACCGTGTGGCCATCTTTGATGATGCTCACCCGATCACACAGGTGCTCGACCTCTGAGAGGATGTGGCTGGACAACAGCACCGTTCGGCCCCGGGGCCGCTCCTCCTGGATGCATTCGCGAAACACGCTCTCCATCAACGGATCCAGACCGGCAGTGGGTTCGTCCAGAATCAGGAGCTCAACATCCGAGGCCAGCGCGGCCACCAGCGCGACCTTCTGCCGGTTGCCCTTGGAGTATGCCCGGCCCTTCTTGAGGGGATCCAGGTCAAAGCGTTCGAGAAGGGTCTTGCGGCGGCGTTCGTCCAGTCCTCCGCGTAATCGGCCGAGCAGGTCGATGACCTCACCCCCGGACAGGCTCGGCCAGAGGTTGACGTCACCGGGCACATAGGCCAGGCGGCGATGCAGACTCGCGACGTCTCGCCAGGGGTCGCCGCCAAGCAAGGTGGCCTCACCGGCGTCGGGGCGCAGCAACCCAAGCAGGACTCTGATCGTAGTGGACTTGCCGGCGCCGTTGGGTCCCAGGAACCCGTGCACCTCTCCGGTCGCGACATGCAGGTCGAGGTCGTTCAATGCCTTCGTCGGGCCGAAGGACTTGGTCAGGTGCGAAGCCGTGATCGCTGCCGTCATGCTTTCGACCGTAATCCAGCACGTGCGGTGTGAACCAGCCCTGTTCTCCAAAGTCGGCGCGGACATGCCGTTGACGAAGGGCAGAATCCCTGCCCGCTGACAAATCGACCCCATAAATGACATAGTCGAAGAGGGCTATCTGCTCATACCAATGAGGGTGGTGACCCCCCTGGGCCGAGAGTAACGTCCGTCGCTGCGGCACGCCCAGGGCTCCCCCAGGTGAGCAACTGCCCCCAGGCCCGAGCGGCCGCAAATGGAGGCCTTATGTGGCGAAGAGGCGTTTCTGCCGCGCTGATGGTTGGCGCTTTCTCGGTCATGAGCGCGGTAGTGCTGGCCACCCCCAGCGTTGCGTCCGACGGCGGCCAAAGGATCGAAATGCAAGATGACTGTCAGCCGGCATCGTTCAATCTTGCGATCGGAAAAGGCACCTGCCTCGGCGACGGCGAGACCTCGTTCGGCGCGTTCATCGCTGAGGTGCAAGCCACGCGACAGGCTGCCGACTGGAAGTTCGACCCGTCCATGCTCACTATCCGCGCAGGACGGCCGGTCATCCTGAAGAACGAGGGCGGCGAGACGCACACATTCACGATGGTCAAGGCGTTCGGCGGTGGCTTCGTCCCGATCCTCAACCAGCTGTCGGGAAACCCGGTGCCAGCGGCGGAGTGTGCTACTGGGTCAGGCGACAGTTTGGTGCCCGTGGCGCCCTCCGCGGTTAACGTTTTCGTGGCCGCCGACAAGGAAGGGGCGTTCAAGACCGCTCGGCTGCGGCCGGGAAAGTACATGTTCCAGTGCTGCATCCACCCCTGGATGCGCGTCATCCTGACGGTCAGGTAGCCCGCATGCGTTGCCGCTGGCCGCGGGGCGACGGCCTGCGGCAGCGCCGGTTACCTGACGATCTGCGGTATCAACAGGTCGAGAACTGGTAGGCCTTACCGTCAAGAATGACTTGGTGACGCTGGTGGACCCTGGGCTTGGACCCGTCGGTGATCGTCACGTCCGTCACGTAGATCCGCCCTTGCGGGTGGAGTCCTTTGACCCGAGATGAGGTCACCGTGTACTTCGGGTCTGGGGACATGGTCAGGATGTTCGGGACGAAATGGAACCTCTTGGACCTAGGCAAGGTCTTGGCACCCGGGAGGATGGCATTGACGCAGCGTGCGAAGTCGACATCAGCGCGGTCTCCGGGATACTGGGAGGCAATGATGGCTCGCACCCCGTCGTCGGGGTTGAGTTGAAACGTCTCGTTGATCTTCGAGTACATGGTGAGCACGAGATCGGCGTCGGCGGCCTGCGCGTCAACCGTCGTGGCCGCGGCGGGGGCGGGATTGCCCGTGCCTCCGCTGCTGCAACCCGTCGTCACAAAGACCAGCGCGACCGCAGCCGCCATCATCCGCCTCATGGTTCCCTCCCCGAGCGAGTGCATTCCCCAAGCCGGTGCCTCGTGCCTCGTGACTCGTACACAGTCCGTCGATCCAAGAACCACTCAGGGATCACCCGAGGACGGCCGAAAACCGAGAAGACGCCGGCGAAACAGCGACCCTGTCCACTTTACGGAAATCGCCGCCCCGGCACGTCGACTTTGGAAAAGTG
>JBBRZV010000010.1:0-67420 GCA_038236365.1 Actinomycetales bacterium
CCGACGCCGAGCTCAACCGCCCGTGGCACCTGCACGACCGCGGGGATGCCCATCTGCGCGGCCAGGATCGCCGTGTGGCTGGTGGGGCCGCCGGACTCGGTCACGATGGCCAGCACCAGGTCGGGTCGAAGGCCGACCGTCTCCGCGGGTGCCAAGTCGTGCGCCACGAGGACGCATGGGCTGGTGAGGTCGGGCACCCCCGGGTCCTGCAGACCCAGGAGTCTGGCGACAGCCCGGTCGCGCACGTCCCTCAGGTCGGTCACACGCTCGGCCAGGTAGCCGCCCGCCGCACTGAAGATGGCGCAGTACTCCTCGGCAGCGGCATCCAGGGCCGTGGCTGGTCCTCGGCCGCTGGCCAGGTGCTTGTCGGCAGCGGAAGCCAGACCCGGGTCGCGCGCCATCATCGCCGTCGCGGTGAGGATCTCCTTCGCTGTCGCGTCGGCCCGGGCGGCGCGGTCATCGAGCGTACGGGCGACAGACTCGAGAACCTGTCGCACCACCTGCCCTGCACCCGCGGGATCAGCCGATGCCGGCTCGTTCGCAGGCGGACGTACCGGGGGGCGTACCTGGACCACCGGTCCAACCGCAGTTCCCGGTGAGACTCCAATCCCATGGCGGGTTTCGCCGGCCGACATCGGGGTCACTCCTCCGCGTCGAGGTCACGAGAGAGCAGCGCAACCAGCCCTTCCAAAGCGGCGTCCGCGCCGTCACCGTCGGCGGTCAGCAGGACCTCCTCGCCGTGCTTGGCGCCGAGAGCCATGACGCCGAGGATGCTGCGGGCATCCACGGGCTCCTCGCCGGTCCGGCTGATCTGGATGGGAAGCCCGGTTGCAGTCGCGGCTTGGACGAAGAGGGCGGCAGGTCGGGCGTGCAAGCCAACCGATGAGGCAATGGTGACGGTGCGCTGGGTCATTGGGGTCTCCTTGGTCGCATTCGTTGGGTGGGGAGCCGGCAGCGGGATGGTTGCCGGCGTGGGTGGATGACTCAGCTTCGTCAGACCGTGACGACCTCGGCGAGCCCTCCGGCGTCAAGCTCGGTCCTGACCGGACCGGGCCCGGCGGTCTTCAGGGCCACGACCACGGCGGTGCAGACCACGGTGCCGATCCCTATCGCGAGGATGTAGAGCAGTGGGCTGCTGATCAGCGGCACTACCCAGAGGCCACCGTGCGGTGCCCGTAGCGTGTTCCCGAAGATCATCACCAGCGCCCCGGTGACGGCCGATCCGGACATGCTGGAGACGATGACCCGCCAGGGGTCGGCGGCCGCGAACGGGATGGCGCCCTCGGAGATGAAGGAGGCGCCGAGCAGCCAGGCCGCCTGGCCGTTCTCACGCTCCGCCTCGGAGAACAGCATCGGGCGCACCGTCGTCGCCAGGGCCATGCCCAGCGGCGCGACCATCCCGGCGGCCATGACCGCAGCCATGATCTTCAGCTGCGGTGCCGTCGTCGACGTGCCGGCGGCGACCAGGCCGGTTGTCGCGAATGTGTAGGCCACCTTGTTGACCGGCCCGCCCAGATCGAAGCCCATCATCAGGCCGAGGATGACGCCCAGGACGATCAGGTTCGCGCCGGAGAGCCCGCCGAGCCAGCTGGCCAGTCCGTCCGACAACGCCTTGAGCGGCCGGCCCAGGATCAGCACGAGCGCGGCGCCGGTGATGATCGTGGAAAGCAGCGGGATGACGACGACCGGCATGATGCCGCGGACGCCCTTCGGGACCTTCCAGCGACTGATCCAGAGGGCCGCGAAGCCGCCGATGAAGCCGGTGGCGATGCCGCCGAGGAATCCAGCGCCCATGGTCGAGGCGATGGCGCCTCCCACGATTCCCGGAGCCAGGCCGGGGCGGTCCGCGATCGCGAAGGCGATGAACCCGGACAGGATCGGAACGAGGAAGCCGAATGCTGCCGCGCCGACCAGGAACAGGAGAGCCGCCCAGTGCATCCCGTCCGTGGGGTTGAAGTCGGTGACGATATTGACGATGTGCGTGGGGTTTGGGTCGGGCGGACCCGTGAGCGAGTACAGCTTGGTGACGACGATGGCGCCGTTCTTGCCGCCGGCGAGCTGGGCAACCATGAAGCCCAGGGCGATCATGATGCCGCCTGCGGCAACGAAGGGGATCATGTAGCTCACGCCGGTCATCAGCCACTGTCGGATGCGGGTGCCTACGGGCGCACCCTTGTCGACCTTCGTGGCCAGGCCACCCCCGCCCTTACCGGCCGGTGCAGTGGCTTGCGAGGCCGCGAACGCTTGGGGGTTCGCGCGGGCCTGCTCGGCCGCGGCTACGGCCTGAGAGATCAGTCCGGGGCCGTCGGAGATGGCCTTCTTGACCTCCGCCTCGACCAGGGGCTTGCCGGCGAACCGGGCCCGGTCCCGCACCGGGACACCCACGGCGAAGATCACCGCATCTGCGGCGGCGATCGTCTCGGGGCTGAGCTTGTCGAAACCGGCAGACCCCTGGGTCTCGACCTCGATGGTGTGGCCGGCGGCCTTTGCGGCTTGTTCGAGACCCTCAGCGGCCATGTAGGTGTGGGCGATGCCGGTGGGGCAGGAGGTCACTCCGACGAACTTCATGGGTTCACGACCTCTCGGGTCACAATGTCGACCACCGCGGCCGCGTCAGGTGCGTTCGTCAGGGACTCGCGGAACTCGGTCCGCATGAGGCGCCGGGCCAGGGCGGCCAGGATCTTGAGGTGGTCGTCGCCGCCCCCCTCCGGTGCGGCGATCAGGAAGATGAGCGTGGCCGGGCCGTCTTCGGCTCCCCAGTCGATGCCCGCCGTCGAGCGTCCGAACACGAGGGATGGCTCGGTGACGTAGGCGCTGCGCGCATGGGGGATGCCGATGCCGCCGGGGAGTCCGGTGGGCATCTGTTCCTCCCGCTTGCGGACGTCGGTGAGGAAGCCTTCCAGGTCGGTCACCCGTCCCTCTGCTGCCAAGGCTTGGGACAGGACGCGTGTTGCGATATGGCGGTCGGGGGAGTCCAGGTTGAGGACCACGAGGTTTTCGGTGATAAGTGACATCGAGAGATTTCCTTATGGGAGAGGGGACTTTTCAGCTCGTGAGGGGAAGGGCCAGGTCGGGTTCGGTGGTGAGCGAGACCCGTATCCCGGCCACGTCGGCCGGGGTGGGCATGCGGCTGCCGGGGAGGGTCACCGCAGCGGCCCCCCAGGCAACACCGGTACAGAGGGCGTCCACCGAGGTGGACCCGCTGCCCGTTGCGTAGAGATAACCAGCGAGCAACGCGTCGCCGGCCCCCACGGTGGACAGGGGCGTGGAGACGGGCGCCACGGCGTGAGCAATCACCGACGAGGTGACCAGGAGGGCCCCGTGACGGCCCATGCTGACAACCACCGTGGCGACCCTGTGGGTGACGAGGTCGGTGCAGGCGGTGAGGACGTCGCCGAGGGTGCTCAGCGACCTGTCCACGAGCTCTTCGAGCTCCTCGAGGTTGGGCTTGATCAGGTCGGGCCCAGCCGCGACGGCGTGGCGCAGTGCCTGACCTGACGTATCGATGGCAACCCGGACGCCCGCATCGTGGCAGCGCTGCACGAGCTCGGCATACAGGTCTTCGTCGACTCCAGGAGGCAGGCTGCCCGAGCCCACCAGCCAGCTGGGCTGGCCGACCAGGGTCGCTTCGGCGCAGGCGAAGAGTGCCCCGATCTCGGCGGCCGAGAGGTGTGGGCCGGGCTCGTTGATCTTGGTAGTGGTGCCGTCGGGCTCGACAAGAGCAATGTTGGCCCGGATCGAGCCCTCGATCGGCACCGCGCTGACATCGATGCCCGCCTCGCCCAGAAGCTCGGCGAGCAGATGTCCCTCAGGGCCGCCCGCCGGGAGCACAGCAAGGGTGCGGGCCTTGTGAGCGGTGAGGGCCCGCGAGATGTTCACTCCCTTGCCGCCGGGGTCGATCCGACTGGCGGTGGCGCGCTGCACCTCGCCGCGTTGCAAGGTGGTGATGGATACCGTGCGGTCGACACTGGGGTTCGGGGTCAGCGTGACGATCATGCGAACACCACTTCCGGTCCCTGCGCCTCGATCTCGGCGACGGTCTCGGGGTCGAGCCCGTTATCGGTGATGAGAGCGGCGATGTCGGAGAGGTCAGCGAAGCGCGAGAAGTGGTCGACGCCGATCTTCGTGTGGTCCGTCAGGACGACGCTGCGTCGCGCGGCCTTGATCATTGAGCGTTTGGCAGCGGCCTCGGACTGGTCGGGTGTGGTCAGGCCATGTTCCACGGACAGCCCGTTGGTACCCATGAATGCGACGTCGACGAACACGCTGCTCAAGGCGCTGGTCACCCATGAGCCCACTGCGGCGAGGGTCCTGCCGCGCACGCGACCGCCCAACAGGTAGAGGGAGAGGTTCGGGTGCTGGGCCACCAGCGCGGCGATCGCCAGCGAGTTGGTGACGATCGTGAGCTCCCGGTCACGGGGGAGCAGCGCGGCCAGCCGAAATGTCGTGGTGCCGGCATCGAGCAGGACCGTGCCCTCGTCGGGCAGATGGGCCAGGGCCGCCTTTGCGATGCGCTCCTTCTCTGCGACGAACCGCTCCGAGCGCACCTCGATTCCGGGCTCGAAGCCAAGGCGTTCGACGGGGATCGCACCACCGTGGACGCGACGCAGGACGCCGTGCCGCTCGAGGATCGTCAGATCTCTTCGAACAGTCTCGGGGGTGACGTCGAGGTCCTCCGCAAGGGCGTTCACTTCGACCCGTCCCGCGGCACGGGCACGTTCGAGGATGTGCTGCTGGCGTTCCTCTGCGTACATGGTGTCTCCAGCCCGTGGGTTTGGTTGGTAACACATTTATAGGCCACGAAGCAGGTGATGTAAAGAGATACAGACAATAAAAAACGAAAACGGATGTCCGAATGAATCCGGTCAGGTCTGAGACGTGGGGTATTCGACGGCATCATGACGCCCGAAGCGTCCAAAGTGGGCGACCTGGTCCAGTCCGCGCAGGCCGCGCTTCAGGCTGCCGCTCTTCGCGTGCGGCGCTGGGTACCCCAGCGAGACCACGCCGACGAGGTTGCGGTCGCGCGGGATGTCGAACGCCTCGAAGACGTCCTCGTGGGTCTCGGGCGGTGCCCCGAAGAAGCAGCCGCCCAGTCCCTCGTCAACTCCGGTCAGCAGCATCATCAGCGCGGCCATGCCTGTGTCAATATCCCAGTAGGGGACCGGCCAGCGCGCCTCATCCATGTCCGTCCAGCCCTTGTCCGGCTCTGCGTAGCGCCGTAGGTACGTGCCCTCGTCAGAGAGGCAAAGGATCAGCGTGGGGGCGCTCTGCATGCCATCCAGCCAAGGATCAGGGTCGTCGTCAGCGTCTGCTGTGGCAGTCCAATACGCCTGTCGCTCATCGGGTTTGGTGAGAACGAGGAAATCCCAGCCCTGGCTGAAGCCAGCACTCGGGGCCCGAATGGCGTTGCCCAGAACGGTCTTGACAACACCGGCCGGAATTTGACGGTCCGGGTCGTAGCGACGGATCATGCGGCGTTTGCGGGCGACCTCGGAGAACTCCATGCGCCACTGTTTCACGGAGCAGCCTCTGCCACAGGATGGAACGGCCCCGCCGGGTAGGAGGCGTTACGAGGTATGGAACCGCTGCGCTCAGTCCTGCGTCAGAGCCACATGACGCTCACCATCACTGCTCGCCGCGCGGCCCTCGTCCTGCTCACGCTGGCTGCGCTCACTCTCGTCTATGTCATCGGCGCTGGCCGCTCTGCTGGCGCGCCCGCCACTGCTTCGACCGACATAGGAAACGCCGGCACGTCCGTGTCCCTGCCGCAGACCCAGACGAAGCTGTCATCGACGCAGCCGTCGGTCACTCCTGCCACCGCGGTTCCAGGCATCACCGTGGGCGGCAGGGCCGACGTCGCCGGGACCCCGGACACGCTGCGGCTCGACCTGTCAGTCGTGGCGACCGCGCCGACCGTGACCGAGGCGCTTGCATCGGCAAACCGCTCCGCCGGCGCCGTCCAGCAGTCGTTGCTCAGCAGTGGGGTGAAGAAGAAGGACCTTCAGACTTCCGGGCTGAACATCCAGCCCAACTATGACTACCCGAACGGCGGGACTCCGCGGCTCACGGGCTACCAGGTGTCGGAGAGTCTCAGCGCCAAGCTGCGCAACCTCGGCAGGGCAGGTGACGCCATCGGTAGGGCTGTCAACGTCGGCGGCAATGCCGTGAGGGTGAATGGCATCAGCCTCGATCTCGAGGACTCGGGTGCGATGGTGTCCATTGCTCGCGACAAGGCGTTCGCGAACGCCAAGGACAAAGCCGAGCAGTACGCCAAGGCGGCGGGACGCGGACTCGGCGAAGTCCTCAGCATCACCGAGGACATCTCGACACCCTCACCGATCGCCATGCCGTACGCCGCCATGGACAGCGCGAAGCTGGCGGCCAGCGTCCCGATCCAGCCGGGAAACCAGAACGTTGGTGTGAGCGTGACCGTGGTCTTCTCGATGCGCTGAGCTGGACGTCAGTCCTTGAGCCCCGGAAAGTCTGACTCCCAGAACTCCATCGTGCTCGCCCTGGTGGAGTCGTCGAGCCCGGCACCGTGCGCGACGTCCTCGCGACCACGGAGCTCGACCCGGCGGATCTTGCCCGAGATGGTCTTGGGCAGCTCAGCGAACTCGATACGGCGCACGCGCTTGTACGGGGCAAGGTGCCTGCGCGCGTAGGAGAGGATCGACTCGGCCGTCTCGGCTGTGGGTGGGAACCCCGGCGCGAGGACGACATACGCCTTCGGCACGGCCAGGCGGGTGGGGTCCGGCGAGGGCACGACGGCCGCCTCGGCCACCGCCGGGTGCTCGATCAACACGGACTCGAGCTCAAAGGGGCTGATCCGATAGTCCGAAGCCTTGAACACGTCGTCCGCGCGGCCGACATAGGTGATGTAGCCCCGAGCGTCGCGGGAGGCGATGTCACCCGTGTGATAAGAGTCGTCCCTCATCGACTCGGTCGTTCGACCTTCGTCGCCCCGGTAGCCGACCATCAGTCCAACGGGGCGCCCTTGGGGTCCGTTCAGACGCAGGCAGAGCTCGCCCTCGGCTCCTGCGCCGATCCTCTCCTAGCCGGTTGCCGGGTCAAGCAGGACGACGTCGTAGCCCGGGAGCACGCGCCCCATCGAGCCGGGCACGACCTCCTGCCCGGGACTGTTGCCGACCTGAGCCGTCGTCTCGGTCTGGCCGAACCCGTCCCGGATAGTGACCCCGAGGCCGTCTTGAACCTGCTGGATGACCTCGGGGTTGAGCGGCTCACCGGCCCCCACCATCTCGCGCAGGCTGAGTCGATCCCGCCACGGAGCCAGGTCCTGCTGGATGAGCATCCGGTAGACGGTCGGTGGGGCGCAGAACGTGGTGACGGACTCCTGCGCCATGGTCTCGAGGAGTGCCGCAGCGTCGAAGCGTGGCTGGTTCACCACCAGGATGGTGGCTTCGGCGTTCCATGGGGCGAAGACGGATGACCACGCGTGCTTGGCCCAACCGGGGGAGGACACGTTGAGGTGGACGTCGCCGGGCTGCAGGCCGATCCAGTACATCGTCGACAGGTGCCCGACCGGGTAGGAAAGGTGGGTGTGCTCGACGAGCTTGGGTTCGGCGGTCGTGCCCGAGGTGAAGTACAGCAGCAGGGTGTCGTCGCCGCCCGCTGTCTGCGAGGGCGTGAATCCGCCTGGGGCAGAACGCGACTCGCTGTATGACGTCCAGTCTGCGACCGGTTCTCCGACGGCGATGCGCGTGTAGTCTCCGTGCACGCCCTCGAACTTGGTGGCATCGATCGAGGCCGCGATGACATGTCTCACGTGACCCCGCCTGATCCGGTCGTCCAGGTCAGCCGCCGTCAACAACGTGGTGGCCGGTATCACCACGACACCAAGCTTGATGCATCCCAGCAGCGTCTCCCACAGCTCCACCTGGTTGCCCAGCATGAGCAGCAGACGATCACCCTTGACCGCGCCAATAGATGAGAGCCAGGACGCTACCTGAGAGGAACGAGCCGCCATCTCGGCATACGTCACCGAAAGGCTTGTCCCGTCGGCCTCGACGAGCTTGAGAGCGACCCGGTGACCGGTCGTGGCGTCAGCCGCCACCCGGTCGAACCAGTCGAACGCCCAGTTGAAGTCCTGCGACCGGGGTGGGTCATAGGCGGCCACCGCCCGGTCGTAGTCGGTTCGTGCCCCGAGGAGGAAGTCTCGGGCACCGCGGAACTGTGCGTACGCATCGGCCATGCCCCGACCTTAGCCACGGTGCGGCGCGGTGTCTCTGACTTGTCGCACCCGATTTCGGCGCGCCGACGACGCAGATTTCAGCGACCAAAGCAGATCTGACATCCTGAGGCCATGACGGATACGGCCGCTCTCCTCGACACTTATCCGAAGCGGTGGGAGGCTGACGTAGTTCTCCGGGATGGGTCCGTGGCCCACGTGCGCCCGATCATGCCGGCTGACGCCGACGCCCTTCGCCGTTTCCACGCAGGACAGTCCGCCGAGTCCATCTATCTTCGGTTCTTCGCGCCGTTGAAGTCGCTGAGCGACAAGGACGTGACCCGGTTCACCGTGGTCGACCACGACTGGCGGGTCGCTCTCGTGGTCACCCTGCGGGGGGAGATCATCGGTGTCGCCCGCTACGACAGGTTGGACGCGACGACGGCAGAGGTCGCCTTCCATATCTCGGACGCCCAACAGGGCAAGGGTGTGGGGTCGGTCCTGCTCGAGCACCTGGCAGCCATCGGCCAGGAGCGGGGCGTGACCAACTTCGTGGCAGATGTCCTGCCACAGAACCGCAAGATGATCCAGGTCTTCACCGAGGCAGGGTATGAGGTCAACTATCACTTCGAGGACGGCATTATCGCCGTGGCCCTGCAGATCGAGCCGACCGCGCAGTCCGAGGCGGTCAGGATGTCCCGCGAGCATCGCGCCGAAGCCCTGAGCGTGCGCACGATGCTCTTTCCCGAATCCGTGGCCGTTGTCGGGGCCGGACGGCGGGCCGATTCGATCGGCCACCAGCTGTTGGCGAACATCCTTGCCGCCGGCTTCAAGGGCCGGGTGCATGCCGTCAACACCGAGGCCCAGGAAGTACTGGGGCTCAAGGCCTATTCAAAAGTCAGCGACATCCCCGACCCTGTCGACCTGGCCGTCGTCGCCGTCCCTGCCGAGTCGGTGCTGGACGTCGTCGCGGACTGCGCTTCGGCCGGCGTGAAGACGCTGCTGGTGGGGTCGGCCGGCTTCGCCGAGTCCGGGCCCGTGGGTGAACAACGCCAGATGGAGCTCAAGAGGACCGCGCGCGAGAATGGCATGCGGGTCATCGGCCCCAACTCATTCGGTCTGATCAACTCCCACCCCGATGTCTGTCTGAACGCCTCACTGGCGCCTGTGCTGCCCCCCGCCGGGCACCTGGGTCTGTTCTCACAGAGCGGGGCACTCGGTATCGCGGTGCTTGCCGACGCCGCCAAGCGCAACCTCGGCATCTCCATCTTTGCCTCGGCCGGCAACCGGGTCGACGTCTCTGGCAACGACTTCATGCAGTACTGGATCGACGACGAAGACACGCACGTAGTGGGCCTCTACCTGGAGTCGATGGGCAACCCGCGCAAGTTCTCCCGGATCGGTCGACAGCTCGCTCTTGTCAAACCGGTCATCGTGGTCAAGTCCGGAATCAGCTCGTACAGCGTCCCGCCCGGTCACCAGGCGCGCGCCACCCGTGTGCCGCCGGCCGCATTCGACGCCATGCTGCGTCAGGCTGGCGTGATCAGGGTCGAGAATGTGCATCAGCTCTTCGATGTGGCTCAGCTCCTGGTCCACCAGCCCCTGCCCCGTGGTCCGCGGGTGGCGATCGTGGGCAACTCCACCGCCCTCGGAGCGCTCACTGCCGAGGCGTGCGTCAGCTGGGGCCTGGAGATCACCCATGGCCCGCTCTGCCTGCCTGCCGAGGCCACGGTCGCCGAGTTCGTGACCGCCCTTGACGCCGCCTTCGACGATGAGGATGTCGACAGTGTTCTCACCTGCTTCACGCCCCCCCTCATCACCAGCGGCGTGGAGGTGGCCCATGCGGTCGTTGAGTCGGCGGCTCGATCTGAAAAGCCATGCGTGTCAACCTTTCTGGGCATGAGGGGTGTCACTGCGGTGCTGTCCGGACGGGACGGCGAAGATCACGAGACGACAAGGGCCGTTCCGGCATACCCGATGCCAGAAGATGCCGTGAGGTCTCTTGTGGCTGCCACTCGCTACGGACAGTGGCGAGCCAGAGACCGAGGGGAGCTGGTCAACCCGTCGGGTGTGAACCGCGACGCGGTCGAGCGCATCGTCGAGCGCATCCTGGCCGACACCCCGGCAGGTCGGACGCTCGAACCGACAGAGGCCCAGACCCTGCTTGCTGCCTACGGTGTGGAGCTCTGGCCCACCATCCCGGTGGAGACGGCGGACGACGCGGTGGCCGCCGCGGAGCACCTTGGCTACCCGGTCGTGCTCAAGTCCATCTCACCGACGGTGCGACACCAGCCCGGTCTGGCGGGCGTCCGCCTCGATCTGGGGACCGAGGCCGCGGTCCGGGAGTCCTTTGAGACACTGTCCTTGCGGCTCTCACCCCTCCACGCGGACACGTTCGTCGTGCAGCGGATGGGAACACCCGGGGTCGCCTGTGTGGTGCGGACAGCGGAGGATCCCTTGTTCGGACCAGTGGTCAGCTTCAGCATCGCCGGGCCGCCAACCGACCTCCTGGGCGATATCGCGCACAAGATCCCCCCGCTGACTGACGTCGACGTGAACGACCTCATCTCATCGGTGAAGGCATCGCCCCTACTGGGCGGCTACCGAGGTGCCGAGCCCACTGACCGCGCGGCCCTCGCCGATCTGGTGGCGCGTGTCTCGGTGCTGGCCGACCAACAGCCAGACGTGGCGTCGCTGGTGATCAACCCGGTGATCGCCCATCCCGGCGGTGTCGATGTGCTCGGGGTCGAGATCGTCGTGGCCCCCGCGAGCACTCGCAAGGACACGGCACGGCGCGCACTCACGTAGTGCGAGGGGCGGACCAAGGGGTGCAGGGCGAGCGCCAGCCCGTCGGATGCGCCAAGATATGTCCCATGGGTAACACCGCTGACCAGATCACGACGCACCGTCCCCTCCCCAGCTCGCTGACCAAGGACATCGAGCAGGCGGGTTACTACCCTGCGCTGGTTGCCGACGTGGTGGAGTCGGCTGTGGCCGGCGACGAGGTGGTCTCTCATCTGGTCCACCAGGAGACGACCTTTGACCACGACACGGTTCGACGGCACATCACGGTGCTGGCCCTGACGCCCACTCGGCTCGTGGTCGCGCATGCCGACGACTACGCAGGCGAGGACGGCCATGATGAGTCCGACAGCGCGGAGACCTTGGCAATGGCTGCCGCGACGGCAACCGCGACGGCGACGTCAGAGTGCGTCCCGCTGAGTGCGGTCCGCGGCGTCATGCTGACCCACGTCGTGGCATCCCCGGCGACATATGTGCCCGGGTCCCTTGGACGTGAGCTCACCGTCACTCTCGGCTGGGGTGCTGTCAGCAGGTTGGACATCGTCCCGGCTTCATGCGGCGACCCGAACTGCGAGGCCGACCATGGCTACGAAGGCACGGTCACTACCGACGACATAGGCCTGCGGATCAGCGCCGATGCCGACGGCGAGCCAGCGCTGGCCCAAGCCATGGCCTTCGCACGCGCCCTGTCCGAGGCGATTGGACGCTGAGGTCGCCGCGCCCGTGTTCGACCAGAGCCTGCTACCTACCTATGACGCCCAAGGCCTTGCTGGTGTACTGCCGGCGGTTTCACGGTCACTGGGCGTGCCCGAACCGCGGGGGGACGGCGAGGGACGCCGGGGCCTCCTCGACCTTTTGCCCGCCCGGCGCGCCGTTGTCGTGCTGGTCGACGGTCTGGGCTACGAGCTCTTGCTCCAGCGCAGCGGGCACGCGCCGTTCCTGCGCTCGTTGCTCCCCGGCGGACGCCGGCTCATGGCCGGATTCCCGTCGACCACCGCCACGAGCATGGGCACCTTCGGGACGGGCCTGCCGCCTGGCGCGCACGGCCTCGTCGGCTACGAGGTGCTCATTCCCGGCGAGGACCGGCTGCTGAACGAGCTGTCCTGGGAGAACGGCCCCGACCCGTTCGCGTGGCAACCGATTCGGACCGAGTTCGAGCGGGCGGCCTCGGACGGCGTGACCGTGACCCGCATCGGGGCCGGTTTCTTCGACGGCTCCGGCCTGACCAACGCGGCATTGCGTGGGGGGGCCTTCAAGGCTGCACGTTCGCTTGACGCGAGGGTGGACGCCGCTCTTGAAGCAGTCCGGGCCAGCAAGAGGGCGCTCGTCTACCTCTACTGGGGAGAGCTCGACAAAGTTGGTCACGTTCATGGATGCCAGTCGCTGGAGTGGGGCGACGAGCTGGAGCTGATCGACCGTGCGATGGCCCGGCTGGCGGCCGGTGTGCCCTCCGACACCTCGGTCCATGTGACGGCTGACCACGGCATGGTTGACGTCCCGCACGATCGGCGGATCGACCTCGCGCGGGACGCCGAGCTGGCCCGTGGCGTGCGCCATGTGGGCGGCGAGTTCAGATCACTTCAGCTGTACTGCGAGCAGGGCGCAGCTGACGATGTGCTCGCCACGTGGCGCGAGCGGCTGGAGGCACGAGCGTGGGTGCTCAGCCAGGACGAGGCCGTGCGGCAGGGCCTCTTCGGCACCGTCTCGGCGCGCGTGTTGCCTCGCATCGGCGATGTGGTCGTTGCGATGCGTGAAAACTTCGCCGTCGTCGACTCCCGGACGGCTCGTCCACAGCTGCTGGCGTTGTTGGGTCTTCACGGTTCGCTGAGCCCCGAGGAGGTCGCCATCCCGTTGCTTCAGGTAGCAGCCAGGGACAACGCTCCGGCTACGTGATCCGCGCTCCCATTAGACTTCGCTGCCGTGGCTGAACTCGTCTTCTTCTCCGGCACGATGGACTGCGGCAAGTCGACCCTTGCCCTTCAGATGGACCACAACCATGCCGCCCGTGGACGAGCCGGGCTGATATTCACGAAGCATGACCGGGCGGGCGTGGCGGTGCTGTCCTCGCGCCTGGGCCTGGCCAGAGATGCCGTCGAGGTCGAAGACGACCTCGACTTCTGGAACCTCATCGTCAGCCGGGCAACGAGCGGGCTACGAGTGGACTACCTGATCTGTGACGAAGCCCAGTTCTACACGGCCCTTCAGGTTGAGCAGCTTGCCCGCCTTGTCGACGAGATGTCCATCGATGTCTACGCGTTCGGAATCACGGCTGACTTCAGGACCGAGCTGTTTCCCGGTTCCCGGCGGATGATCGAGCTGGCTGATCGGGTTCAGTCGCTGCAGGTGGAGGCTCTGTGCTGGTGTGGTCATCGAGCCACCCAGAACGCCCGTGTCGTGCACGGGGAGATGGTCCTTGAGGGCGAGCAGGTAGCAGTGGGGGATATCAGTGCCGGCGACGTGGCCGTGGTGGAGTACGAAGTTCTTTGTCGGCGTCACTACATGCGCCGGATGACCTCACATGCCGCACAGGCCGTCGCCATCTCACCCGAGGTGCTGCCGTTCTAGATCAGTTGCTGTTCCCGGGTCGGCTTCGGCTCGACCCGGTGATGACACTCAGCACCTGAGCCCGTTCGACCCGCCTGGTTCAGCGCGGAGCGTCAGGACGAGGAACGGTCAGTGCCCGGCCCGGGGCCGAACATGATGTCGCCCCAGGCAGGCACGCTCGGCCGTCCGTTCTTGCGGGAATGCTTCCCGGGCGCCCGCTTTGCCCGCTCGTCACCGGGGGCCTCCTTACCGTGGGCCTCGCCCTGCGACGGGTTGTCGAAAGAGGCGGCTTGTCCAAGCTGGATGAGATACGCGGCCGCCTCGGGCTCAGGGCGACCATCAACACCAGACGGATCGGGGTCGGCGTGAGCGGCCGGGGGAGGGGGCATTGACTCCGGGTCGTATGACAGGTCCTCGAGGGGGAGCGCCTGGTCGGGAGCGTGGTCACCGGCCCCAGGCACGTTCGTCGGGGCCTTCGGTGAGCCACGGCGACCGCCTGGCCTGCGTCGGCCGCGGGCTTTACTGCGCTCACGCATGGCTGTCATCAGGTCGAGTGGCTCATCGTGGTGTGCCGTCGGAGCGGGTGTTCGCATGCCACCCTCAGCCTCGACGTCATAGAGCTTCGTGACGCGCTCGGCCGGGGATGAAAGATGGGGTGCAGGGATCGGCCCTTCAGCAAGCTGCTCCGCCTCGCTGAGCCACCGGGCCTCATCATCAACGGCCGAGACCGTCCGGTCAGCCGGGTCGAAGCTCCATGACGCCTGGCGCTGGCGCCCACCGGCTGCAAACGTCACAACGACGGTCCAAGGGCCTTCCTCGGCACGCCATGAGTCCCAGCTGGCATCAGTGGGGTCGACTCCACGCCCCTTGAGCCGTTGGGCAACCCGCGCCGAGAGCGTGGGAGCGTGACCGGCGTTCGAGTCGCTACCGCGTCCGCGCAGACGGGCCTCCCGCGCCAGCCCGGTCACATGCTCACGTTCGGCGAGGATCGGGCCCTCGTAGCGGTGGACCTTGTCGACCGACCAGCCCGCCCGGGTTGCGGCCTCCTCGGCGGAGGCACCTGCGCGGATGAGGGCCTGCACATCGCGGGGTCGCAGTCCACCGTCGATCTCGATCTGGAGCTGCCCCAACCGTGGCCGATCGTGGCGGATCGCAGCACGCAATGGCTCGTCGACGCGTATCCGGAAGCGTTGGCCGTCACCCGCAACGAGCAGCAGGTGCTCACCGTCCTCGTGAACGCCAATGAGTTGCAGGTCTTGCATCGCCTTCTCCTGGGTCGCCCGACAACAACGAACTCTGCCATCTTCGGCGACCCGCACCGTGCAGGCCACGCCGCAAAGGTAGTTTTGGCCGAGACCACGGGGATCCAAATGACCGATCTCCACTGCACACGGGAGATCAGCCATGACCACGCCCCCTAATGAGACCGACAACAGCCCATTGGCTCCGTACGACGGCATCCTGCTGATGTCGTTCGGCGGGCCCGAAGGGCCCGACGACGTGATGCCCTTCCTGCGCAACGTGACTGCAGGCCGCGGCATCCCCGACGAGCGGCTTGCCGTGGTGGCCGAGCACTATCAGCTGTTCGGCGGAAAGAGTCCCATCAACGACCAGAACCGGGCCCTGCTGGGCGCGCTCCGCTCAGAGCTGGACCGTCGTGCGATCTCGTTGCCGCTGATGTGGGGCAACCGCAACTTCGACCCGTTCGTCACCGACACCCTTCGAGAGGCCCACGAAGCCGGTATCCGCCGCGTGGTCGCCATCGTGACCAGCGCCTACTCCTCCTACTCCTCATGCCGTCAGTACCGCGAGGACCTCGCCGCTGCCGCCCTGACCTTGGCCGCTGAGGGCAGAGAGATCGAGATCGACAAGGTGCGGCCGTACTTCAACCACCCCGGGTTCTCCCGCACGAACGCGCGTCTGGTAACCGAAGCCGTGCGAGGGCTCGGCGAGCGGCCGGACTCAGAGGTCCGCCTCCTCTTTGTCACCCACTCGATCTCCGAGGGTATGGATTCCACCTCTGGCCCCGGGGACGGCGAAGGCAACGCGTACCGACGCCAGCACCTGGAGCTTGCGGCGGCCATCACCGAAGAAGTCAACGCCACGCTGAGCCAACGTCTCGAGCACGAGCTGGTCTACTGCTCGCGCTCGGGACCGCCCACGCAGCCATGGCTGGAGCCGGACATCAACGACACACTGCGGACGCTGGCCAACGAGGGGGTCCGAACGGTTGTCGTTGCCCCTATCGGTTTCATCTCGGACCACATGGAGGTCCGGTTCGACCTTGACACCGAGGCCGCAGAGACGGCGGCAGCCGTCGGCCTGCAGATGGTGCGGGTTCCGACCGTGGGCACTGACCACGAGTTCGTCTCCGGTCTGGTCGACCTCGCCTTCGAAAGAGCCGCGCAGGCGCGTAGTAGTGCTCAGGCCGCCGGTCCAACATGGCCGGGCAGCGACGGGTTCCCGGCGATATGCCGTCGGGGTTGCTGTCCCAACCTGAGGGCGGCCAAGCCGGCACTGTGCGGGTCCGACTGATGTCAGCCCACGTGGGCTCTTGGGGCGACGGATCCCTTGCTGAGGATCTGTCGGAGTCGGTGCTTCGCGAGCTCGAGGACCTGGCGGTCTCCGCTGCCGGAGCGGCAGGACGTTTCATCGTCGAGGACCGCCCCGTCGCCCTCGGCGTTCTGGACACCAAGAGCAGCATCAACGACATCGTGACCGTGATGGACCAGCAGTCCGAGGCGCTGCTGCGTCGCCACCTGCTCGCCGCCCGTCCCGACGATGCGATCCTCGGCGAGGAGGACGGCTCCTCTGAGGGAACCTCGGGAATCACGTGGGTCATCGACCCGATCGACGGCACCGTGAACTATCTCTACGAGATCCCCGCCTACTGCGTCTCGGTGGCCGCCGTCATCGGTGACGCCGCGACCCCGGGGCAGTGGCAACCGGTTGCCGGCGCGATCTGCAACCCGCTCACCGAGGAGATCTTCCATGCTCGTCGAGGCGGCGGGGCACAGCTTCTGGTCGCCGGGGAGGATCGGTCGATCAGGGTCAACCCGGTCGGGGCGCTCCTGCAGTCACTGGTGGCCACCGGCTTCGGCTACCTGCCAGAGGTGCGCGCTCGCCAGGGCGAGGTGGTCAGCGCCCTCCTGCCTGAGATCCGCGACATCCGGCGGGCAGGAAGTGCGGCCCTGGACCTGTGCGCGGTTGCGCGTGGAACGGTCGACGCGTACTACGAGGCAGGTCTTCACCCATGGGACCTGGCGGCCGGATGGATCATCGCCACCGAGGCTGGGGCACTCGTGACGGGGCTCGACAAGATGGCACCTGGCGAGGCGGCCGTCGTGGCTGCCGGACCCGGCATACACGCGTCTTTGGTGTCCAGGCTGGGGTCCCTGAAACCCCTGCGTTGACCGCGAAGTCGACGTGAGCCCTCAGATAGGGCACAATCCCCGCTGGCAAGGGCACAAAAACACGGGGCCCGGCGTTGAATGCGCAGCCACCCACGACATTTCACTCTGCCCACGAGCCTCAGGAGGGCGACAACACACATGGCGACTGACTATGACGCGCCACGCAAGACCGACGATGACCACGCCGAAGACTCCATCGAGGAGCTAAAGTCGCGTCGCGTCGACAAGAGCTCCTCAAGCGTGGACGTCGACGAGACCGAGCAGGCCGAGGGCTTTGAGCTGCCCGGAGCCGACCTGTCCGGAGAAGAGCTTTCGGTCCGGGTCGTCCCTCGCCAGGCTGACGAGTTCACCTGTTCGCGGTGCTTCCTCGTACACCACCGCAGTCAGCTGGCCAAAGAGGTCGGCGGAATGCCCGTCTGTCGCGAGTGCGCGGCGTGAGCCGGAGGGTTCACGGCGCCGACATGGCGTCTGCTCGTGGCTGACCCCTCACAGGTTGAGGTGCTGATCTCGCGCCTCGACCCGGGTCTGCCGGTGCCTCGCTACGCCCATCCAGGCGATGCCGGGGCCGACCTTTACGCCCGCCATGACGTCATTCTGGCGCCAGGGCAGCGGGCCCTGGTTGCGACTGGTGTGGCCATCGCACTCCCCACCGGGTTTGCCGCGTTCGTCCACCCGCGTTCGGGGCTGGCTGCAAGACACGGGATCACCCTGGTGAACTCGCCGGGCACGGTGGACGCCGGCTACCGGGGCGAGATCCTCGTCAACCTGCTCAATACGGACTCCAACGAGGCCTTCACAATCGCCCGGGGTGATCGGATCGCCCAGCTCGTGGTTCAACGGGTCAACGAGGCCCATTTCGTCGAGGTGGGGTCGCTACCGGGCAGCCATCGGGGGGACACTGGACACGGAGACAGCGGAGGATTCGGCCCGCAAGCCTCCTTGACGACGATATCTAAGGACTGACGAAACGTGGGCATCTTCCGCCGTGGGAGCAAAGACACCATCGCTGAGCCCGAAAGGGCCATGACGAGCGCAGACCCCGAGGTTGTCGACCCTGAAGGGTCCGAAGAGCCGGCAACCCCCGACCCGACCCCCGCCAAGAACGGCCCGTTCGACCGCACCGACGTCGAGGGCCTTGAGGGGCGACTCGATCTCGGCGCACTGTGGATGACCGGCATCGAGGGGATGGAGCTACGCCTCGAGGTCGAGCAGGAGTCGCAGAGCGTCGTGGGTGTGACCGCGGTTCTGGGAGAGTCCGCTGTTCAGCTGCAGGCGTTCGCCGCTCCGCGCACCGCAGGGATCTGGGAGGACATCCGAGCCGAGATCGCGTCCAGCATCACCAGCCAGGGCGGCACCGCTGACCTGACCTCCGGTCCGCTCGGACCCGAACTGCAGGCGCGGATGCCGGGTCAGGCCCCTGACGGTCGCACCGTGTTCTCACCGGCGAGGTTCGTCGGTGTCGACGGGCCCCGCTGGTTTCTCCGGGCCGTTCTCAGCGGTCGCGCCGCCATCGATGAGGACGCCGCCTCAGCTTTGCTGGACGTCATCCGGGCGACGGTGGTCGTTCGTGGCGACGAGGCCATGGCCCCACGCGAGCTGCTGGCCCTGAGGCTGCCCGACCAGGGTGACCCTGCCGCCCAGGACGGCGCTACCCAAGACCTGGCCGAGGGGGAGCCGGCCATGGCGCCCCCGTCAATGGCCGACCTTCACCCGTTCGACCGTGGTCCAGAGATCACAGAGATTCACTAGGTGGTGTTCCGCAGTCATGACAGCTGACCAGCGCCCGGCCGAAGGCGTCAAGCCGAGGCTGCTCTCGCGTCTCACGTCCCGCTTGGCCAGCACGGCATCCGAGCTCGAGGACCGCGAGCTGAAGGAGGACACCTGGCGCCTGGGTGCCACTCCGATCGCGGCCCTGGAGGACCGCAAGCATGCCAGCGTCTGTGGCGCTGTTCGAAGCGTGACCCTGCGACCGCGCGTCAACGTCCCTGCGCTGGTTGTGGAGCTCTACGACGGCAGCAAGACGCTGAACCTCGTGTGGCTCGGTCGGCGGCGCATCGCCGGCATCGTCCCGGGGACGTATTTGACGGCCCATGGCCTCGTGACCTACCGGCACGGGATACCGGTGATCTTCAACCCTTCCTATGAGATCAAACCGGTCCGTGGCCGCTAACGAGGAGATCGTGACCGAACCGCCGCCCGCCGGTGCCAGTGCGCATACGGTCGAGTCCCTTATCCGCGAACGGCTTTCGGCCGCTTTGGGGGGCGCACGTGGTTCATTTGAGGCAGCCTTGCCGACCGTGGCGTTCGTCGTGGCCTGGACCTGGCGGCATGATGTGAAGACCGCAGTGACCGCCTCAGGGGTCATCGTGCTGGTCCTCCTGATGGTTCGCCTGGCAACTCGTCAGACCCCCCGATATGTGCTGTCGGCCATCTTCGCCACCGCCGTGGCCGCCTTCTTCGCGTTGCGCAGCGGTCGACCTGAGGCGGCGTTCCTGCCCGGTATTCTCACCAGCGCTGCGTATGGGGCGGGCGCACTCTTGTCGGTCGTGGTGCGGTGGCCGCTGGTCGGCTTCATCGTCGCGGCCGGCGACCCCCAGATGGCTCAGGACCCGACAGCGTGGCGACGTGACCGCGGCCTGGTCACCGTCTGCCAGCGCCTGACGATGGTGCTCGTCGCCCTGTATGCCGTGCGCGTTGTCGTGATGTACCCCCTCTATCTCGCAGGGCAGGTGACCTTGCTGGGAATCGCAAAGATCGCCCTGGGCTGGCCGGCCTACCTCTGTGCGGTGGCGGTCATGGGGATGCTCCTCGTGCGGGGGAAGACCCCCCTGACCGCGCCCGAAGCACCACAATGATCGCGTAGCGCGTTCTCCGTCCAGGGCTCAGGTCGACATAAGGCCGGCGCTGGTCATTCCTCGCCGCGCGGGACCCTCTCGCCCGGGCTGAGCAATGCCTCGAGAGCATCCTCGATCTCTGGCGTGGCAAGGAAGAGCAGCTCGTCGTGAGCCTCCAGCGAGTCATCGCGGCTCGGCGCAATCGGGTGGTCCTCGCGGATGATCCCGACCAGGACAGCGTCGGTGGGCCAGGGAACATCCCCGATTCGTTTGCCTGCGTACGGACTGTCGACCGGAAGCGTGAGCTCGGCCATGGTGGAGCTGCCCTGGCCGAAGGTGAAGATGCGCACCAGGTCGCCGATACTCACTGCCTCCTCGACCAGCGCCGTCATCAGCCGAGGAGTCGAGACGGCCACATCCACACCCCAGGCTTCGTCGAACATCCATTCGTTCTTGGGGTTGTTCACCCGAGCAACGGTGCGTGGAACGCCGAACTCGGTCTTGGCAAGAAGTGACACGACCAGGTTTGCCTTGTCATCACCGGTCGCGGCCACGACAACATCGCACTCGGCGAGATTTGCCTCGTGGAGGGAGCTGATCTCGCAGGCGTCAGCAAGAAGCCATGAGGCGTTGGGGACACGGCTCGCTTGTACGTCGTCAGCGTCCTTGTCGATCAACAGCACCTGGTGACCGTTGTGCAAAAGCTCGCGGGCGATCGAACGACCCACGCTGCCTGCTCCGGCAATGACAACTCGCATCGGGGTCGATGTCCTTTCGTGCGATGGTCTTTCGTGGCGTCAGCTGGAGCCGACGGTCAGTGGACGGGCGGCGTCTGGTCCAGGGTCTGCTCAACGGAGGCCAGACCTACCGAGGTGGTCACCAGGTGAACGAGATCGCCGTCCTGGTAGACGGTGTCCACCTTCGGCAGGATGCCTTCGCCGAGTCGGGTCACGTAGGCCACCCGGGCACCTGAGGTCGACTCGATCTCGCTGACCCGTCGGCCGATCCAGGCCGGGTTGAGGGGGACGTCGGCGATGACGACCTGGCCGCTGGGGTCGGTGTGCTCAGGGACGGAGCCCTGGGGCAAGAGCCGTCGCAGCATCTGGTCCGACGTCCAGCGCACTGTGCCCACCGTTGGGATTCCGAGGCGCTGGTAGATCTCCGCTCGGCCCGGGTCGTAGATGCGCGCCACCACATGCTCGACGGAGTACGTCTCCCGGGCGACCCTGGCGGCGAGGATGTTGGAGTTGTCACCATTGCTGACGGCGGCGAAGGCGTAGGCATCCTCGATGCCGGCCTCACGCAGGGTGTCCCTGTCGAAGCCGAGGCCAGTCACCCTCTTGCCCTCGAAGCTGCTGCCGAGGCGGCGAAAAGCCGCGCTGCTGCTGTCGATGACGGCCACGTCGTGGCCCTGACTCTCCAGACTGAGCGCCAGGGTCGACCCGACCCTGCCACAACCCATGATGACGAAGTGCACGCAGCGACGCTACACCGAGCGGGGCCACGCTTGCTCCCAAACGCTGCGCGGACATAGGTGGCGCGCGCGTGGGTGGTCGCCGCCTAGAGTATTCGGCGTGTCGACATCAGGCAGGATCATCAAACGGCTCCTGGTCGGTAGAGCCATGCGCAGCGACCGACTCGGGGAGACGTTGCTGCCCAAGCGGATTGCCCTCCCGGTGTTCGCCAGCGATGCCCTCTCGTCGGTCGCCTATGCGCCGGACGAGATCTTCCTGACCCTCGCTGTCGCCGGTGGTGCCTTCGCCACGACCCATTCGTGGCAGATCGGCCTTGCGGTCGTCTTCGTGATGCTTGTCGTCGTGGCGTCCTACCGCCAGAACGTCCATGCCTACCCCTCGGGTGGCGGTGACTATGAGGTGGCGACGGTCAACCTGGGACCGCGCGCGGGTCTGACGGTTGCCAGCGCCCTGCTGGTCGACTACGTGCTGACGGTGGCGGTGTCGGTGTCCTCGGGCGTGCAGAACGCCGCTTCCGCATTGCCGTTCCTGCGAGGGCACGAGACGGAGGCTGCCATCGGGCTGGTCGTGCTGCTCACCGCGATGAACCTGCGAGGCGTGCGCGAGTCAGGGACGGCCTTCGCGCTGCCGACCTACGCGTTCATGATCGGCATCATTGGCATGGCGATGTTCGGCTTCTACCAGGAGCTCACCGGATCCTTGCACCAGGCCGCCAGCGCCAAGTACGCGCTGCTGCCCGAGCCTGGTTCCCAGGGCATCGCCGGCTTCGCCATGTTTTTCCTGCTTCTGCGCGCCTTCTCGTCGGGCAGCGCGGCCCTGACCGGGGTCGAGGCCATCTCCAACGGAGTCCCGGCGTTCAAGAAGCCCAAGAGCAGGAACGCGGCGACGACGCTGCTGATGATGGGGGTCGTCTCTGTCACCATGATGATGTCGATCATCACTCTGGTGAGGATGACGGGGATCAAGTTCGCCGAGTTCCCCGAGACCCAGCTCATTCTGGGCGGCAAGCCCGTCGGCCCGTCCTACACGCAGGACACGATCATCGGCCAGCTGTCCAAGACCATCTTCTCCGACTTCCACCTCGGCGTCGTCTTCATCTCCATCGTCACCGGGATCATCCTGATCCTGGCCGCGAACACGGCATTCAACGGCTTCCCGGTGCTGGCGTCGATCCTGGCCAAGGATGGCTACCTGCCCCGCCAGCTGCACACCCGCGGTGACCGGCTGGCGTTCTCCAACGGGATCCTCATCCTGGCGGGCGCGGCCTGCCTTCTGGTTTTCATCTACCACGCGAAGGTCACCAGCCTGATCCAGCTGTACATCGTCGGTGTCTTCGTCTCGTTCACCCTGAGCCAGACCGGCATGGTCCGGCACTGGAACCGCCACCTGCTGACCGAGCGCGACCCCCGGGCACGGCAGAGGATGATGCGCAGTCGCGTCATCAACGCGATCGGCGCGTTCATGTCGGGCACGGTGCTGGTCGTCGTCCTAGCCACCAAGTTCCTCAAGGGTGCAGGGTTTGCCATCGCAGCGATGGTGGTGCTGTTCATCATCATGGGAGGCATCCAGAAGCACTACTCGCGGGTGCGCACGGAGCTTGCCGTCGCTGAGGACTCCGATGACGAGCAGCTGTTGCCCTCGAGGGTGCACGCGGTCGTTCTCGTCTCCAAGATCCACAAGCCCACGTTGCGCGCCCTTGCCTACGCCCGGGCGACCAGGCCCTCGACGCTGGAAGCCATCACGGTCAACGTTGAGGCCGAAGAGACCCAGGCGTTACAGGACGAGTGGGACCGCCGTGACATCCCGGTGCCGCTGAAAGCGCTGGACTCACCGTTCCGCGAGATCACCGGGCCGGTCGTCGCCTACGTCAAGTCCATCAGACGAAGCAGTCCACGTGACGTCGTCATGGTCTACATCCCCGAGTACGTCGTGGGGCGTTGGTACGAACAGCTATTGCACAACCAGAGCGCATTGCGTCTGAAGGGTCGGTTGTTCTTCACCCCCGGCGTGATGGTGGCAAGCGTGCCCTGGCAGCTGCGTTCCTCCGAAGGCGTCGAAGAGCGGTACGAAGGCCCGACCGCACGATCGGTTCGGCACGGAGAATGAGCGACCAGCGGCAGGACACCGACGAGAGCTCCCGCGTGTCCCTGGTCGGGACACAGTTCGAGGCCCAGATCGGCAAGGTCGCCCACGGCGGACACTGCGTAACCCGCTATGACGGTCAGGTGGTGTTCGTCAGACATGCGCTTCCGGGTGAGACGGTGCGCGTGCAGATCACCGATGGCAAGGCCGGTGACAGATTCATGCTCGGGGACGCTATCCAGGTGCTTGCGGCCTCTGAGCATCGCGTCGTCCCTCGCTGCCGGTTCGCAGGCCCTGGCAACTGCGGCGGATGCGACTGGCAACACAGTGACCTTGCCTACCAGCGCGAGCTGAAGGCAGCCGTCGTCGCCGAGCAGTTCCAACGTCTGGCCGGTATCGAGGTCGAGGTCGAGGTCGAGGCGTTTTCCGGTGACCAGGAGGGGCTTCGCTGGCGGACACGGACCGAGTTTGCCGTCGACGGGTCAGGTGCGGCAGGGCTGCGGCGACACCACAGCCACGAGATCATCCCCGTTGACGACTGCCTGATCTCAACCGGGCGAGTGATCGCGACCGGTGTGCTGGGTCGTCCCTGGCCGGGAGCCGCATCGGTCGACGTCATTGACGCGAGTGGTGAGCCTCAAGCCCTGGCCGTGCCTCTGCCCCAAAGGAGCTCAACCGTTCAATATGTCACCGAGCGGGTGGACGCAGGCGACTGGTCGGGCGAGTTTCGGCTGTCCGCCCGCGGTTTCTGGCAGGTCCACCCGGCAGCGGCGGCGACGTTCGTGGCTCACGTCCTGCATGAGCTGGAGCCCAAGCCGGGGGAGCGCGCGACCGACCTCTACTCGGGTGTGGGGCTCTTCGCGCTGGCCCTCGCAGATGCCGTGGGTCCGACCGGTGCCGTCCTTGCCATCGAGTCGGACGCGCGAGCCTTCGGGGACGCCAAGGCGAACCTGCGAACGCACCAGGAGGTCGAGCTCCGTCGAGGGAAGGTCGATCGCGTGTTGAAACCGTTGGTACGACAGGGTATTCACTCCGACCTTGTCGTCCTCGACCCGCCTCGCACCGGAGCGGGAAAGTCAGTGATCAAGGAGATCGCGGCGCTAAGGCCGCGGGCGGTTGCCTATGTCGCCTGTGACCCTGCGGCGCTGGCGCGTGATGTGGCCTACGCGCGCAAGGTGGGCTACGGAATACGTTCCCTGCGAGCCTTTGACGCCTTCCCCATGACTCACCACGTGGAGTGCATCGCCATTCTCGAACCCCTGACATGACTCCCGGGCATGCCGAGATCCCAGCCTTGAGCAACGACAATGTGTTTCGGTATCCCGTTGGGGTGCGCTTCTTCGAGGTCGACTCCCTGGGCGTCGTCTTCAACATGTGGTACCTCGGCTGGTGTGACGAGGCTATGAGCGCCTTCATGGAGTCAATCGGCCATGGATACAAGGCGTTGCGGGCGCAGGGGTACGACGCGGTGCTGCGCAAGGCCGAGCTGGAGTGGCTCGACAGTCTGGAGGCATTCCAGCGGGCGGAGGTGGCGGTTCGGGTGGATCACGTGGGGACCACGTCATTCCGTCTGCGCTACGACATCGAGCGGGTCGCGGGAGCCGATCAGATCGGTGGCGAGCCGACCCGGTGTGCTCACGTGGCGATCACCTACGTGTGCGTCGAGATCGCTGGTCGCAAGAAGTCGCCGCTCCCACTTGGTCTCCGCGCGGCACTGGTGCAGGATCACCCCTGAGCCACCGTCCGCCCTGAGTGTGCGGGCGAGTGTGGTTAGATATCTTGACGTCAAGATACATTGTGGAAGGAACCGCCATGAGTCAGCAGAGCATGAACAGTTTTGGTGCCAAGGGAACTCTGGAGGTCGGGGACTCGTCGTACGACGTCTTCCGTCTCTCGGCGGTGGACGGCAGCGAGAAGCTGCCCTTCTGCCTGAAGGTCCTCCTGGAGAACCTCCTGCGCACGGAGGACGGCGCCAACATCACCGAGGGCCACATTCGGGCGCTTGCCGGCTGGGATCCCAACGCCGTGCCTGATATCGAGATCCAGTTCACCCCCGCCCGCGTGATCATGCAGGACTTCACCGGGGTCCCGTGCATCGTCGACCTCGCCACGATGCGCGAGGCCTTCGTCGAGCTCGGCGGGGACGCAAGCCGGATCAACCCGCTGGCACCTGCTGAGATGGTGATCGACCACTCGGTGATCGCGGATATCGCCGGCCGTTCCGACGCCTTCGAGCGCAACGTCGAGCTGGAGTACCAGCGCAACGGGGAGCGTTACCAGTTCCTGCGCTGGGGCCAGACCGCGTTCAACGACTTCAAGGTCGTGCCGCCCGGCACCGGGATTGTCCACCAGGTCAACATCGAGCACCTCGCCCGGGTCGTCTTCGACCGCGACGGCATGGCCTACCCCGACACCTGCGTCGGCACCGACTCGCACACCACCATGGTCAACGGCCTGGGCGTCCTGGGCTGGGGCGTCGGCGGTATCGAGGCCGAGGCTGCGATGCTCGGCCAGCCGGTCTCAATGCTGATCCCACGCGTCGTCGGATTCAAGCTGAACGGCGAGATCCCTTCTGGCGCAACGGCAACCGACGTGGTCCTGACCATCACCGAGATGCTGCGCGCCCACGGTGTTGTCGGCAAGTTCGTGGAGTTCTACGGGCAGGGTGTCTCCGTGGTGCCGCTGGCAAACCGCGCCACGATCGGCAACATGAGCCCTGAGTTTGGCTCCACCGCAGCGATGTTCCCCATCGATGCGGTGACCTGCGACTACCTTCGTCTTACCGGTCGCAGCGAGCAGCAGGTGGCGCTGATCGAGGCGTACAGCAAGGAGCAGGGCCTCTGGCACGACCCGTCGGTCGAGCCGGTCTACTCCGAGTACCTCGAGCTCGACCTGTCGACGGTCGTCCCGTCGATCGCCGGACCGAAACGCCCGCAGGACCGGATCTCGCTCTCCGAGGCCAAGGAGTCCTTCCACACGGCGCTGGTGAACTACGTCGACGCCGATGACGAGGACAACAACAGTGTCGTGGACGAAGCAGGCAAGGAGTCGTTCCCGGCGAGTGACGCCCCCGAGTACCAGGCCAACGGACAGACCGAGGCGGCGCGTCTCGCGGACCACCCCCACGGTTCAACCTTTGTGGCCAAGTCAGCCCGGGCAACCAACAGAGTGCCTCTCACCTTGGCCGACGGAACCCGGACCGAGATGGACCACGGTCACGTCGCGATCGCCTCGATCACCTCGTGCACCAACACGTCCAACCCCTCGGTGATGGTGGCGGCGGCGATGCTGGCAAAGAACGCCGTCGAGCGTGGCCTCAGCGCCAAGCCCTGGGTCAAGACCTCGATGGCACCCGGCTCCAAGGTCGTCACCGACTACTACGAGAGGGCGGGCCTCTGGCCTTACCTCGAGAAGCTCGGTTTCCACCTGGTCGGCTACGGCTGCACGACCTGCATCGGGAACTCGGGCCCCCTGGCCGAGGAGGTCTCGGCGGTCGTCCAGGAGCACGACCTCAGCGTGGTGTCTGTCCTGTCCGGCAACCGCAACTTCGAGGGCCGGATCAACCCCGATATCAAGATGAACTACCTGGCGTCGCCGCCACTGGTCGTGGCCTATGCGCTAGCCGGCACGATGGACTGGAACCCCGATACCGAGCCCATCGGCACCGATCCGCAAGGCGTCGACGTCTTCCTGCGCGAGATCTGGCCGGACGCGGCGGACGTCGCCCGAGTGGTCGAGTCCTCGATCACCAAGGAGATGTTCACTACCGACTATGCCGACGTCTTCGCCGGTGACGAGCGTTGGCGCTCGCTCCCAACTCCTGAGGGCAAGATCTTCGACTGGGCGCCGGAGTCGACCTATGTGCGTAAGCCCCCGTACTTCGAGGGCATGCAGCGCGAGCCGAGCCCGGTTGCCGACATCAGCGGCGCGCGCGTCCTGGCGAAGCTCGGTGACTCGGTCACGACCGACCACATCAGCCCTGCTGGCCAGTTCAAGGCGGACAGCCCGGCAGGTGTCTACCTGGCATCGCATGGCGTGGACCGCAAGGACTTCAACTCCTACGGCTCGCGTCGTGGCAACCACGAGGTCATGATCCGGGGCACGTTCGCCAACATCCGGTTGCGCAACCAGCTGCTGGACGACGTCCAGGGCGGCTTCACCCGCGACTTCACGGCCGGCGGCGCGCAGTCAAGCATCTATGACGCGGCGCAGAGCTATGCGGCGGCCAACATCCCGCTCGTCGTCCTGGCCGGCAAGGAGTATGGCTCAGGATCATCGCGCGACTGGGCCGCCAAAGGCACCCGCCTGCTGGGTGTCAAGGCGGTCATCGCCGAGTCCTACGAGCGCATCCACCGCTCCAACCTGATTGGCATGGGTGTGCTCCCGCTCCAGTACGCGGTCGGTCAGAATGCCGACTCCCTGGGGCTGGATGGCACCGAGACGTTCGATATCGCGGGCGTGACCGGGCTCAACGGTGGGACCACGCCGAAGACGTTGCACGTCAAGGTGACCGCCGCGTCCGGATCCGTCGTCGAGTTCGACGCGGTGCTGAGGATCGACACGCCCGCCGAGGCTGACTACTACCGACACGACGGCATCCTGCAGTACGTGCTGCGTTCGCTCGTCAAGAGCTGACCCAGCGACCTGGGACAACGCGCACGACCGAAGGGCCCGAGTCACCGGCAGATCATGGCGAGGACTCGGGCCCTTTCGGGTGTTGCCGACTTCTTTGGGACTCCGGCGATCTTCATGACCAAGACCTCCCTTTCGCCAAGTTGGGCGGATGTCGGTGCACGTTGACAGACTGGGGGAGTGAGCCCTTCGGCGCGTACACCCCCCGGTTGGCCGCAGTCGGTGCCGCCGCCGCACTCCCCGGGGTGGCAGCCGCCAGCGGTCTCCTGGCTGCTCGACCAGTGCCCGTCCGACTACCGCGCGTATGCCGGGTGGCGCAAGAACCCTGTCGCACTGGCCTGGGTGGCCGTCAGGCACATCGACGCACAGCTCGAGGCCATGCGACAGGCCTATCGTGAGGTGCGGATCGACCTCGGCGACGTCGTCAGCACCGAGGCCCTCTCAGAGATCCAGTCCGATCTCGAGGCCGAGGGTCTGCGGCTGCGAGCCTCGGCTCGCGGTGCCCAGCTCCTGTATGACGCGCTTCAGGGCAGGCGCTACGTTCCTCGCCTCTGATCGGCGACGATGCCCTGTACCGTCGGTTCCATGAACAAGAACCTACAAGCGGGCCTGGGGGTCCTCCTGGTCCTGATGGGTGTGATCTGGACCCTGCAGGGGCTGGATGTCATCAAGGGAAGCGCGCTCATGTCGGGCAAGACGCTGTGGGCCGTCATCGGTGCGATCGTGGCGATCGCCGGCGCCCTGCTCGTGGCGCGTGGTGTGCGCGCTCGAGCGTCACGATAGGAGCCCGCTGCTGAGGAACGAGGTCGTCGTCGTTGCAGGCCGATGAGGTGCGTCCAGAGGATCGGTGACCTCGTCTAGAATCGAAGGTCCGAGTCATTGGGAAGCCTGATTCATCTGAAAGGACGCCCGACCGCGTGCAACTTCTGGATTCGATCAACGGGCCCGAGGACCTCAAGGCCCTGACCGCAGCACAGATGCCGTTGCTGGCAAAGGAGATCCGCGAGTTTCTCGTCGACTCGGTCTCCAAGACGGGCGGACACCTTGGACCAAACCTGGGCGTCGTCGAGCTGACCATCGCCCTGCATCGCGTCTTTGACTCACCCCAGGACTCGATCGTGTTCGACACCGGTCATCAGGCGTATGTCCACAAGCTCCTGACCGGGCGTCGGGCCGACTTCGTCAACCTGCGAAAGAAGGACGGGCTGTCCGGCTACCCGAGCCGTACCGAGTCGGAACACGACATCGTCGAGAACTCCCATGCTTCCACCGCCTTGTCCTGGGCTGACGGCATCGCCAAGGCCCGCCGCCTTCAAGGCCGACGTGACCGCTATACCGTTGCTGTTATTGGAGATGGGGCGCTTACAGGGGGTATGGCCTGGGAGGCGATCAACAACATCTCAGCTGACAAGGACCTCCCGCTGGTCATCGTGGTCAACGACAACGAGCGGTCCTACGCGCCCACCACCGGTGGTCTTGCCGACCATCTCGCGACGCTGCGGATGACACGCGGCTACGAACGGTTCCTCGACTGGGGGAAGAACACACTGGCCCGTACCCCGGTCGTGGGGTCTGCGATGTACGAGACGCTGCACGGGATGAAGAAGGGTCTGAAGGACATCGTCGCGCCGCAGGGCATGTTCGAGGACCTGGGGCTGAAGTATCTCGGCCCGATCGACGGGCACGACGAGGCGGCCGTCGAGTCTGCGCTGCGCAGGGCCCGAGCCTTCGGCGGCCCGGTACTGGTCCACGTGATCACCCAGAAAGGGCGCGGGTACGCCCCGGCGCGCGAGGACGAAGCCGACCGGTTCCACGCGGTAGGAGTCATCAACCCCGAGACCGGCCTGGCGTTCGCAGAGGGCGGCCGGATCTGGACGGATGAGTTTAGCGAAGAGATGTGCGAGATCGGCGCCGAGCGCCCGGACGTCGTGGCGGTGACGGCCGCGATGATGATCCCAGTCGGGCTTGACAAGTTCGCCGAGCGCTTCCCCGATCGTGTCTTTGACGTGGGAATCGCCGAGCAGCACGCCCTCACGATGGCATCCGGCCTCGCCTTCGCAGGTCTGCATCCGGTGGTTGCCGTCTATGCCACTTTTCTCAACAGAGGCTTCGACCAGCTTCTTATGGACGCTGGACTGCACAAGGCAGGCGTCACCATCGTGCTGGACAGAGCCGGCGTCACTGGCACCGATGGGCCGTCCCACAACGGGATGTGGGACATGACGATCGGCAATGTCGTGCCCGGTCTACGGCTGGCCGCTCCTCGCGACGGCGCTCAGGTGCGGCGACAGCTGCGCGAGGCGCTGGAGGTCTCGGACGGACCCACGGTGTTGAGATTCCCCAAGGGCGTTGTCGCCCATCCCATTGACCGAGTGCGTCAGCTCGGATCGCTCGACGTGCTGCACGAGACCAGCCAGGGCCCCGTGGATCTGCTCATCGTGGGCGTGGGAGTCATGGCCGCAACCTCAATCGGTGTGGCTGAAAAGCTTGAGGCGCAAGGACTTTCAGTGCGCGTGATTGATCCCCGTTGGGTGCTGCCAGTGAGCTCGGATCTGCTCACTGCCGTCACTGAAGCCACCACCGTTGCGGTCATCGAGGACAACCTCGTGTCCGGGGGTGTCGGATCCGCGGTCACGCTGGGCGTACGTCAGGCTGGGCGCAGCACCTCGGTGCACTGTTACGGCATACCCAAGGAGTTCTTGCGCCACGCCTCGCGCGGCCAGGTGCTGGAGCAGATCGGCCTGACCGCGGACGCGATCGCCACGTCACTCGGCGACCAGATCAGACGCGACGCCTGACGGCGCGTGCCACGGGTGTCCGGGCAGTCCGCTCAGATGTCGCGGAAGGTCTCGACCGTCGCCCCGAGGGCATTGAGTCGCTGCGCCAGGTCCTCGTACCCGCGGTTGATCACGTACACGTTGCGTAGGACCGACGTACCCGGAGCAGCGAGCATCGCCAGGAGCATGACGGCCGCAGGGCGCAGCGCTGGCGGGCAGATCACCTCTGACGCGCGCCACCGGGTTGGTCCCTCGATCAGGACCCTGTGCGGGTCGAGCAGCTGAACCTTGGCGCCAAGCTTGGTCAGCTCCGTGAGATAGATCGCACGGTTATCGTAAACCCAGTCATGGAGCATCGTGGTCCCGGTCGCGGTGGCCGCGATGATGGCGAAGAACGGCAGGTTGTCGATATTCAGGCCCGGGAACGGCATCGGGTGGATCTTGTCGATGGGGGCTGTGAGCGGGCCCGGGACTGTGGTCAGGTCGACCAGGCGGGTAAGGCCGTTCGCAGAGTGGTACTCGTCGCTCTTCAGGTACTTCATGCCCATGCCTTCGAGCAGGGCGAGCTCTATCTCGAGGAACTCGATGGGAACCCTACGGATGGTGATGACGGACTGGGTGACCACTGCGGCGGCAAGCAGACTCATCGCCTCGATCGGGTCCTCGGAGGGCGAGAACTCCGCGTCGACGTCGATGTCGGGCCGGCCATGGATGGTCAGAGTGGTGCTGCCGATACCTTCGATGCCCACGCCCAGCGCCTCGAGGAAGAAACAGAGGTCCTGAACCATGTAGTTGGGGCTGGCGTTCCTGATGACGGTGACCCCGTCGTGCCGAGCTGCGGCCATCAGCGCGTTCTCGGTGACGGTGTCCCCGCGCTCAGTCAGCACGATGGCCTCTTGAGGGATGACGGAATGGTCGACCTTGGCGTCGTAGAAGCCGGCCACGGCCGTGACGTTGAGGCCGAACGCGCGCAGGGCCTGCATGTGGGGTTCCACCGTGCGGTTGCCGAGGTCGCATCCCCCGACGTATGGCAGCCGGAACTCGTCGAGCTCGTGGAGCAACGGGCCGAGGAACATGATCACGGTGCGGGTTCGGCGCGCGGCCTCGAGATCCATCGCCGCGAGGTTGAGGTGGGCCGGGGGAGTGATCTCGAGGTCGTTGCTGTCCGGGAGCCATCGCGTTCTCACACCGATGCTGGTCAACACCTCGACGATCCGGTTGACCTCCTCGATGCGGGCCAGGTTGCGCAGGGTGGTGCGTCCCCGGTTGAGCAGCGAGGCGCACAACAAGGCAACGGCGGCGTTCTTGCTCGTCTTGATGTCGATCGTCCCGGTTAGCTTGGTGCCTCCGACGATGCGCAGGTGCTGAGGACCCGAGTGCCCGAGCGAGATGAACTCTGAGTCCAGCCTGCCTCCGATGCGAGCGAGCATATCAAGGCTGAGATTCTGCTTTCCCTGCTCAATGCGTGCGACAGCGCTCTGGCTGGTGCCCAACGCCTCGGCAAGATCGTTCTGGGTCAGGCCTTGATGACGCCGCGCCTCGCGAATCAGGGTGCCAATCCGCGCCAGGTAGTTGTCCTTCATGTCGGCGACTATAGATCACATATGAGATACCTGTGACCTTCGGGGCTTTGGGTGTGCGGCCATTCGGGTGTGCTAGTCAGTGCGTTGTCAGCACGCCGTGGGCTTCGATGGGGGAACAGGACAACCAGGGGTATTCGCGGGTGCTCGCCTCCGCATCGAAGCGCAGGTCGCAGGTGTCCATGGCCAGTGAGGCGCGCGCAAGTCTGGCCGTGGTCGGGTTGAACGGTCGTGCGATCGTGCCCATAGCCCGCAACGCCAGGCGCGGGACGTGGTGCAGGGTGCCGCTTGATCCCATCGATGTCTGCACCAGCCGGGCCAGCTGGTTGAGCGTGAGGTTGCCAGGTCCGCCCACCTCGATGACCTGCCCCCGCAACGTGGGGTCCACCGTCGCCCGGACGACGGCATCGGCAACGTCTCGAGCCGAGACGAAGTTGACCGGGTTCTCACCCCGGCCGAACACCCGTGGTCGACCTGACGTGCCCGCGGTCTCACGCAGGAGCTCGACCCACGTCTCGACCAACGCGTTGCTGCGCACGATGGTCCACGGCAGCCCACTGGCCCTGAGCTGTTCCTCCGCAGCCCACTTCATCCGGAACAGCTCCATAGGGTGGTCCGGGGAGGCGCCGACCGTCGAGACCAGGACCACCTCTGCGGGCGGCCTCGCGGCCCCGGCAGCATCGATCAGGTTGCGGTTGCCATCCCGGTCGACGCTCGCCGGCGTGACCCCACCCGAGCCGACCAACCCATGGACGGCGGACACGACGGTCGACACCCCCGACAAGGCGGACCCGAGCGTGGCTGGATCGCGAACGTCGCCGGGCACAAGCTCGACCCCCGCGTCGACGAGATCCATGGCAGCCGACGGGTCTCGGGTCAGCACCCGGACAGAGTTGCCCCCGTCGACCAGTCGTCTGACCAGTAGGCGTCCAAGCCGGCCCGTGCCGCCAGCGACGAGAATCATGGCCGTCCCGCAAGGTGGGAGACGACGGCTGCGTCGATGTTGCCGCCGTGGGTCTCAACCGGCTCGAGGTAGAACCGAACGGCGGTGACCTGGTCATCCCTGACCGTGAAGATCATGACGCCGCGCATCAGGTGTGGTGTGCCGTCGAGTCGGCTTCCGCTCATCTGCCACTCCGTCCACACGGTGCCTTCATTGTCGGCCGACCCCGTGACGTCGGCCAGCGCGACCACCTCGGCCACCAGGTCGGGAACCGCAGCAAAGATCTGTGTCCAGTTGCGGCGGACCTGTTCTCGTCCGGTGAAGCCCCTGAGTGGGTGGACGGGCGTCTCGTTGACGTAGTCCGGCGAGAAACAGTCGACGAGGTCATCCAGATCGTGGTTGTTGGTAGCCCTCAGCAGCCGGTCGATCACGGCTCGGGGTGACGAGGTCGGGGTTCCGGTGGAGCTCATGAGCACCTCTCGTGCAGTCGTCCGATGCAGCCCAGTCGGATCCCGAATAATCCGATACAGTGGACTGTATTCGATATAAGGAATGATGCACGTGACCCGAGCGACCGTCAAGAGCACCCGTCGTTACGACTCATCCCGGCGTCAGCGTGCGGCCGAGGCGCGCCGCAGGGCCGTGCTCGATGCGGCCGCCCGCCGTTTCCTGCGTGACGGGTATGCCGTGACAACACTCGCATCGATCGCCGGCGACGCCGGGGTCTCGGTCGAGACCCTGTACAAGGGCTTCGGCAGCAAGCCGGGCCTGGTTCGGGCGCTGTGGGACACAGGGCTGGCAGGGGACGGACCCGTTCACGCAGAGGTCCGGTCCGATGAGGTCTCGGAGACCGAGACCAATGCCCATGTGATCGTTGAGAACTGGGCGAGGTTGAGCACCGAGGTGGCACCCCGTGCGGCTCCTGTCCTGCTGCTTGTCCGCAGTGCGGCGGCAACTGACCCCGAGATGGCCGCTCTGAAGGAGGAGCTGGACGCCCAGCGACTGGCGCGGATGACGCACAACGCCGAAGCCCTTGCCAGAGGTGGGCACCTGCGTGAGGGCGTCACGGCCGATCACGCGCGCGACGTCCTTTTCACCTATACGACTCCCGAGATCTATGAGCAGCTCGTGCTCCGCCAGGGTTGGTCGCCTGGCGACTTCGCGGAGTTTCTCGGCCAAGGCATCGCTGCCACCCTGCTCTGAGGATCGGATCAGCCTGGGACGCTGGCCACGCCGAGAGGCAGGAACCGCCTCCCGGTGACCTTCTCGGAGATGCCGGTGCGATCGAGCAGCGGGGTGAGCCCGCCGTTCCAGAAGGGGAACCCGGCGCCGGTGATCATGGCGAGGTCGATGTCCATCGGGGCCGCCACCACGCCTTCGTCGAGCATCAGCCTGGCTTCTTGGGCCAGCGCCGAAAGTACCTGTTCGCGGACCTGACCGGAGTCCAGGACGACCGGGTCTGCGGGGACCTCCATCAGGGAGGCGACCTCGGGGTCGAGAACCGGCTTGCCCTCGGGGTAGAGGTAGAACCCGCGCTTCCCGGCGGCAACCAGGCGGCGCAGGCTCTCCGAGACGTAGAACCGCTCGGGGAATGCGTCGTGGAGGCTCTGGTTGTTGTGCAGTGCGATCGCGGGGCCGACCAGACCGAGGAGGACAAACGGTGGCATCGGTGCGACCCCGGCGAACGCGCGATCGGCAACTTCCAGAGGGGTGCCCTCGTCGACGATGCGACCCACCTCGCCCATGAATCGTCCCAGCAGCCGGTTCGCGATAAAGGATGGGGAGTCGTTGACCAGGATTGTCGTCTTCTTCAGCAATGCGCCTGTCGCAAACGCGGTCGCGAGGCTGGCGTCGTCGGTCTTCGTGCCCTTGATGATCTCCAGCAACGGCATCACTGCAACAGGGTTGAAGAAGTGGAAGCCCACGACCCGTTCGGGGTGCTGGAGGTCGGCGGCCATCTCGGTGATCGAGAGGGAGGAGGTGTTGGTGGCCAGCACACAGTCGGCACCAACAACTGCCTCGATGTCCGCGAACACCTGCTTCTTGACCGTCATCTCCTCGAAGACTGCCTCGATGACGAAGTCGGCATCGGCGAACTCGCGCTTGTCGGTGGATCCGCTGACCAGTCCCTTGAGCCGGCTCGCCCGATCGGGCTTCAGCCGACCGCGAGCGAGCAGCTTGTCGATCTCGGCGCTGACGTAGCCCAGTCCCTGGTCGACCCGACCCTGCTCGAGATCTGTCATCACGATCGGGACCTCGAGCCGCTGGGCAAAGAGCAGGGCCAGCTGGCTTGCCATCAGACCCGCACCCACGATCCCGACCTTGGTAACCGGCCGGGCCAGCGATCGGTCGGGCGTCCCGGCGGGTCGTTTGGCCCGTTTCTGAACGAGGTCGAAGGAGTACAGGCTGCTGCGCAGCTCATCACCCATCAGCAGGTCCGCGAGGGCGTTGTCTTCACCGGAGTAGGCGGCTTCGCGCGTGGCGGTTCGAGCCGCGGATACGAGCTCGAGAGCTCGCAGCGGCGCGGGCGCAGCGCCACCGGTCTTGGCCCTGACCAGCCCCTTGGCCGACGCAACAGCGCCCTCCCAGCTGGCCTCGTCTCGGTCGATCACTTGGCGGTCGACCACGATGCTGCCGGTGATGATCGCGGCAGCCCAGGCCAGGGAGTCCTCCAGGAAGGTGGCCGGCTCGAAGAGCGCGTCGGCGATCCCGAGCTCGAAGGACTGGGGTCCCTTGAGCATCCGGTTGGTGTTCAGCGGGTTCTCGATGATGACCTTCAGTGCGTTCTGCACGCCGATGAGGTTCGGCAGCAGGTAGCAGCCGCCCCAGCCGGGCACCAGCCCGAGAAAACACTCCGGCAGCGCGAGGGCAGGCACACCGGCAGAGATGCTCCGGTACGTCGCGTTGAGCGCGATCTCGACGCCGCCACCCATGGCGGCCCCATTGATGAAGGCGAAGGTCGGCAGCGGGAGCGTGCGGAGCTGTTCGAAGGTTCGGTGCCCAAGCTGACCGATGGCCAGCGCTTGCTCGCGGGTGGTCAGCTTGGGGACCCCCGTGAGGTCAGCACCGACGGCGAAGATGAAAGGCTTGCCGGTCACCCCGACCCCGACGATCTCCCCGGCCTCCGCTCGTGTCCGAACCTTGCTGAGAACCTCGGAGAGACCAAGGAGAGTGGCTGGGCCAAAGGTGTTGGGCTTGGTGTGGTCAAAGCCGTTGTCCAACGTGATCAGGACGAACGTCCCAGCACGACCGGGCAGCTCGATGTCGCGTGCCAGCGTCCTGGTGATGACCTCATTGGTGAACGCGGCGGTCAGGTCGATGCTCATCAGGCCACAGCCTCCTTCGTCGTGTCGAGCCCATTCTTGGAGCCGGGCTCCTGGCCATAGTCGCGGTGGTGCGGGTTCTCCCAGATGACGGCCCCGCCCATGCCGATGCCAATGCACAGAGCGGTGAGGCCATAACGCACCTCCGGGTCTTCCTCGAACTGGCGGGCGAGCTGGGTCATCAGGCGGATGCCGGAGCTGGCCAGGGGGTGGCCGATGGCGATCGCGCCGCCGTACCTGTTCACCCTGGGGTCGTCGTCGGCAATACCGAAGTGATCCAGGAAAGCGAGAACCTGGACGGCGAATGCCTCGTTCAGCTCGAAGAGGCCGAGGTCCTCGATGCTTAGACCGGCCTGCTTGAGTGCCTTCTCGGTTGCGGGCACCGGGCCGATGCCCATGACCTCGGGCTCAACCCCGACGAACGAGTAGGCCACCAGGCGCATCCGCACAGGGAGATCAAGCTCGGCGGCGGCAGCGGCGGAGGCCACGATGCACGCAGTCGCGCCATCGTTCAGCCCCGCGCTGTTGCCAGCGGTGACCTTGCCGTGGGCGCGGAACGGTGTCTTGAGCCCGGCCAGGTCCGCCATCGTCGTGCCCGGTCGTGGGGGCTCGTCCTTGGTCGCCAGCCCGTACCCGAGCTCTGTATGACGGGTCGCGACAGTGACCAGGTCGGGTGCGATCTTGTCGGCGGCCAAGGCCTGTGCGTACTTGCTCTGGCTCGCGACCGCATAGGCATCACAACGCTCCTTGGTCAGAGCTGGAAACCGGTCGTGCAGGTTCTCGGCCGTCGATCCCATCACGAGTGCCGACGGGTCCACGATTCGCTCGGACATGATCCGCGGGTTGGGATCGATACCCTCTCCCATCGGGTGACGGCCCATGTGTTCTACCCCGCCGGCAATGGCGATCTCGGCCGAGCCGAAGGCGATGGCCGAGGCGACGCTGGTCACCGCGGTCATGCCCCCGGCGCACATACGGTCGATGGAGTAGCCAGGGGTGCTGATCGGCAGGCCGGCGAGCAGACCCGCGACGCGACCCAGGGTCAGGCCTTGGTCGCCGATCTGCGTGGTGGCGGCAATGGCCACCTCCTCGACCCGCTCAGGAGGCAGCTCGGGGTGGCGGCGCAACAGCTCGCGGATGCAGTTGATGACGAGGTCATCGGCGCGCGTCTGGGTGTACATCCCCTTCTCGCCAGCCTTGCCGAACGGTGTACGGACGCCGTCGACGAACACGACATCGCGCAGAGCTCTGGTCACGTGGGCCTCCCTGGATGAGCGCTGTCCGCAGGCGTACGAGCGACTCAGATGGCGATTGAAGAGCTGATTGACGAGCTGAGGTCAAAGCGATGCTACTCGCCAGTAACCTGGCCATGCTACTGGTCAGTAACTTCAGTGGTCGACACGATGGGCCGGTTGATGGCTTCCTCGAGAATCGGGGAGACGATGTCGACCTGCCACTGACGGGCGCCCAACGCGATCAGGGCTTCGGTCACGGAGTCGATCGTCGAGTCCGCTGGGGGAGACCACAGGACCCGGCGGATGGAGTCGGGGGACAGGATGTTCTCGATGGGGATGTTCCGGGCCAGAGCGAACTGCCCGAGAACCATGCGGGCGTGTGCGAGCCGGGCGGCGGCAACCGGGTCGCGATCGGCCCATGCTCGCGCTGGCGGTGGGCCGTCCGAGCGTGGGGTGAGGATGGGCAGATCAGTCTCAGGGAGCAGGCGTGCGCGCTCGAGGGCGTTGAGCCACTGTCGCTGATACCGGCGCACGGATCGCGCGCCGGGGCCGTCCTGGATGTCGGCCGCAGACCGGGGACCCTTGATGGCCAGATCGATCAGAGCCGCGTCCGGGAGAACCCGCCCCGGGGCAGTGTCGCGTTCGACGGCTATGGCGTCGCGTGTCTGCCACAGCTCGCGCACCATCGCAGCCCCACGGCGGTTGCGGACCTTGTGCATTCCCGAGGTGCGGCGCCAGGGCTCGACCCGGACCGGCGGACCGGTGAATCGGGTGAGCGAGTCGAACTCCTGCTCAGCCCAGGGCGTCTTGTCCTGTGTGGCCAGGTCGTCAGCCATGAGATCCCTCACCCGGCCGAGCACCTCGACGTCCAGGGCCGCGTAGCGCAACCAGGGCTCAGGCAGGGGCCTGGTCGACCAGTCCACCGCCGAGTGCTCCTTGGCGAGGTGAAGGCCGAGGTAGTGCTCCACTACCGCGGCGAGTCCCACTCGCGGGAGCCCGATCAGGCGTCCGGCGAGCTCTGTGTCGAATAGCTGCGTCGGGTGCAGACCGACCTCGGCCAGACAGGGTAGGTCCTGGGTCGCGGCATGCAGGATCCACTCGACGCCGGCGATCGCGTCGGAGATGGGTGAGAGATCGGGGCAGGCAATCGGGTCGACCAACCAGGTGCCCGAACCCTCGCGCCGCATCTGGATCAGATAGGCACGCTGCCCGTAGCGATAGCCGGACGCGCGCTCGGCGTCGATGGCGACCGGTCCGTTCCCCGCTGCGATGGCACGGGCTGCACGGATGAGGTCCCGCTCATCCATGACCACGTCCGGAACGCCATCGGCAGGCATATCCAGCAGGACCATGACCGGCGCAGCCGGCTCGATGTCGACCGCACCAGAGCTCTCTGACGAGACAAGGCGCTCTGGGGTCTCGCTGGATCCGATGGTCACGGGGTCAATCTAATTGACCGCGGGGTCACCGTGCCGGCCGGTAGTGCCCCAACGGTTTCACCGGCGTGGCCCTGGCAGAGCCACGACCCCCTCGGGCAGCGGTGGGAGACCGGCGATGGTGCACAGCAGATCAGCCCAGGCGAGGAGGTGGAGTGAAAGATCGGGCCCGGCGGGAGTCCAGGATGCCCGAATCTCCATCTCAACGGTGGCCTGACGATCACCCAGACTTGCGAAGGTCTCCGAGACGACCCGGGTGACCGTGCCCCCTTCGGCCACAAAGGGCGCGTCATGGTGGGCCAGGGCGTCCATCAACCATGACCAGCCCACAGCGCCCAGCATCGGGTCGTTGGCCAGCTCAGGTTCAAGCTCGGCGCGGGCAAAGGTGACGACGCGCCAGACTCCCTCCCACGGCTCGGGGGCTGCCGGGTCGTGAAGGAGCACGAAACGGCCAGAGGCGAGCTCGTCACCCTCATCGGCGACCCCGGCGGTCACGACCTCGGCTGACAGGGCAACGGCGTACGGGGCGATCCGGCTGGGGGCGGGCACCTCCGTCAGGCGGACCTCTGGACGCAGACGAGCCTTGCGCAGGTCCTCAACGACCTGGGCAAATTCGGCCGACTTCTCGCCGGGAACGCTACGGCTGCCCACCTTGGGAGCGTATGTCGACCTGTCGCCTGATGACGTCACGGCACGCCGGGATACGGTTCGGCGATGTTGGCATTGCTCGCCCTGGCCTCGAGCGCCGCCTGGGGGACCTCGGACTTCTTCGCTGGGCTCAAGGCGCGGACCATGGCTCCGGCAGCGGTGGTGGCCGTGACCCAGAGCGCCGCGCTGGTCGCGCTGAGTGCCATCCTGCTCATTCGGAATACCGGTCTCTCACCAGTCTTCACCGGAGGGGCACCCTTGTGGTCGATCGCTGCTGGGCTGTCTGGTTCGGCCGGACTGATCCTCTTCTACACGGCACTGGCCTCCGGAACGATGGGGGTGGTCGCGCCGATCTCGTCATTGGGGGCACTGGTCCCGGTGCTTCTCGGAATGCTCACCGGGGAGAAACCGAGCGCGGCTGCGTGGGTCGGCATGGCCATAGCGGTCACCGGTGCGGCCCTGGCCTCCGGGCCGGAGCTGAGCGGCGAGCTGCCGGCCCGTCCGGTGGTCCTGGCCGCGCTGGCCGCGGCGTGCTTCGGGATGGCGCTGTTCTGCATCGACAGGGGAGCACGGTTCGCCGTGCTGGAGACTCTGTGGACGATGCGGCTGACCAGCGTCGGACTGTTCCTGGTCGCGGGGCTGCTGGTCCGGTCGGCGGGCGGGACCCGGAGGCACGATCTGCCGGTGCTTGCGGTTATCGGGCTGGGCGACGTCACTGCGAACGCCCTGTTTGCCGTCTCTTCGTCGCGGGGCCTCGTGAGCGTGGCCAGCGTCCTCGGCTCCCTGTACCCGGTGGCGACGGTCTTCTGGGCGCGATTGATCCTGGGCGAACGGCTCCGCCGTATTCAGGCGATCGGGGTCGGGCTGACCCTGATCGGAGTGGTCGCCATCGCGGTCTGATCGGTGGTCTCGCCCGTGGGAGGATCTGCACGTGAACTCCTCAACGAAGAGCCCCCGCGACAGCGCCCTGGTCCGGGCAGCCCTACGAAAGACCGTGCCGCATACGCCGGTCTGGTTCATGCGCCAGGCGGGCCGGTCCCTGCCCGAGTACCGCAAGGTGCGCGAGGGCGTGGGCATGCTCGACTCATGCCGCCGGCCAGAGCTGGTCGCCGAGATCACGATGCAGCCGGTACGCCGCCATGGCGTCGACGCCGCGATCTTGTTCAGCGACATCGTGGTGCCGCTGGCTGCCGTGGGCGTGGACCTTGACATCGTCCCCGGGGTGGGGCCCGTGATCGCCCAGCCCTTCCGCAGGCACGAAGACCTCGACCGCCTTCCAGAGCTGACGCCGGAGCACGTCCCTTACATCACGGAGGCGGTGGGGATGGTGCTCGCCGAGCTGGGCGCCACGCCGCTGATCGGTTTCGCCGGCGCACCATTTACTCTCGCGTCCTACCTCGTCGAGGGTGGCCCGTCCAAGAACCACGAACACACCAAGGCCATGATGCATGGCGACCCGGAGCTGTGGAACGAGCTGTGCGCGCGGCTGGCACAGATCGCCGGCGCGTTCCTCCGGGTTCAGGCGCAGGCAGGAGCATCGTTGGTGCAGCTGTTCGACTCCTGGGTGGGCGTGTTGTCACGCAAGGACTACGAGACCTACGTCCAGCCACACTCGCGCGTGGCCTTGTCGGCTGTGGCCGACCTTGACGTCCCGACGATCCACTTCGGCACGGGGACCGGCGAGCTGCTGGCCTCGATGGGGGCGGCCGGCGCCGATGTGGTGGGTGTGGACTTCCGGACCTCGTTGACCGATGCGCGTGCTCGCCTTGGCGACGGGTATGCCGTGCAGGGCAACCTGGACCCGGCGTTGCTGTTCGCTCCATGGTCGGCTCTGGAGACCGCCGTGCGCTCGATCGTTGCGGAGGGCGCTCAGTCGCCAGGCCACATCTTCAACCTGGGCCATGGAGTCCTGCCCGACACTGACCCAGAGATGCTGACCCGCGTCGTCGACCTCGTGCACGAGGCATCCGCCAACTGAGCTCAGGGGCCCTCAGGTTGCTGGGGCCTCTCGGGTTGAGGAGGGGCTCTTGCCCCTGCTCGCAGGCTCCCTGTACGGGGCTGCGAGCCACTCCTCAACCCTCGAAGGCTCCCTTGATGGGGCTGCGAGCCACTCCTCAACCCTCGAAGGCTCCCTTGATGGGGCTGCGAGCCACTCCTCAACCCTCGAAGGCGAGCTTGCAGTTGACCTCAGGCGTTGGCCGCACTGGCGGAGGGTCGTTGGCTGCGCCGGCGTCGCCACCATGGCCAAAGCGGTGCAGCCAGCAAGGACATGAACAGCACGAAGGGAAGCAGCGCTCCGACGGCTTTGAACAGCCCACTTGCGGAGGCCGTAAAGGCGTCCCAGCCGGAGCGCAGACCCGCGAGGAAGGCATTGTCGGTCACTGGCTCGCTCCCAGCGGTGCTCAGTGACACCGTTAGCGTCGAGCGCTCGACGCTGTTCTTGAGGGCGTCCAGCTGCGACTCGAGAGACTCGAGGTCAGCCTCTCGCCGGCTCAGCTCACTCTCGAGGGCAACGACCTGACCCAGGTCCTTCGCCTGCGACATGAGGGCGCGGACACGTTCGACGCTGGCGCTCATGGTCTTGAGTCGGCTCTGGGTGTCGACGTACTGCGAGGTCACGTCCTGCGAGGACGTGGAGCGCTGCAGCACCGTGACGCCTGCCGCGAGCTGGTCCAGAGCGGCGTCGAGCTTGTCGGCAGGCACCGACAGGGCCAGGGTCCCGAAGCCGTTAATGCTGGTCGAGGGCCCGCCGCTGCCTGCGAGAGGGGTCGCCTCGCCAGGACCTCCCTTACCGATCTGCTCGCTCAGCACGATCGCCTGCAGCCCCGCGGCGATGCTGCGCACCTGTGCCGCGGCGGCGCCGATGTCCTTGACTCTGAGATCCAGGCTCGCGCTCCTTGTCAGCTTGGGTCCAACGCCCACGACGGGAGTCCCTGTCCGGGAATCCGCCGGCTGACCTAGCGGTGCACCCGCGGTGGACTTGGCTGCGGGAGCGCGGTCGGAAAGCGCTGCCCCGTCCTTCGCAGGCGCCACCCCAATGGAGGCCTCGCTGCTGGTGCTCGTTCCGACACCGCCACAACCGGCGAGCACGATGGCGCAAACGGCGGAGATCGCGCCGATCGCAACCATCTGTCGCAGCCTCACGCCTGGTCGAAGGCGGCACGGACTCTCGCGGTGCGTCGACGCAAACTGCATGACAGACCTCCAGTGGACGATGTCTTGGCGTGCGCTACCTCCCTTGGAGACGTCAGCTATCGCGTCGGTTCCCTGCAACAGGTGTCGATCCGATCACGAGGGTGCAAGCCTGACCCGATGGGTGTGCCGTGGGTGTGCCACGGGTCGCCATCGCCCTCACCGGCGCCGGCGCGGTCGCGAGGCTGCCGGGATCGAGGTGGCGGGCGCGGCATACGACAGGGTCGGCATACCAGCGCGCGTAGGTGGCGGGGATCGAGGTGGTGGGCTCGGCATACGACGGGGTCGGCATACTGGCGCCGTACCGGCTCCAGGTCAGCAGGCCACTGAAGCCGTCCTGACCCACCTGCGCCGGCGACCCCGCCATGCCGTCAGAATGAAGGCATGAGCCCCAAGCCCACCCCCGGTCAGATCCGCGAGATCAACGACAGCATCCGCTACGCGATGTGGTCGGTCTTCAAGGTCACCAGCGCCTTGTCCGAGGACCGCGCCAAGGTGGCGGCCGAGGTCGAGACGCTCTTTGCGGACATCGCCAAAGAAGGTGTGGTGGTGCGGGGGGTCTATGACGTTGCGGGGCTGCGGGCCGACGCCGACTTCATGATCTGGTGGCATGCAGAGGACATCCGGACCGTCCAGTCGGCCTTCCACCGGCTCCTGCGCACCGAGCTCGGCGCGCACCTCGAGTCTGTGTGGTCGGTCGCGGCTCTGCACCGGCCGGCCGAGTTCAACAAGGGCCACATTCCGGCATTCATGGCGAACGAGCGTCCGCTGGACTTCATCTGCGTCTACCCGTTCGTGCGTTCGTACGAGTGGTACCTCCTGGAGGACCAGGAGCGCCGTGCCCTCCTGTCAGAACACGGACAGATGGCACGCGACTACCCCGATGTGCGAGCGAACACCATCGCCTCCTTTGCCCTTGGCGACTACGAGTGGATCCTGGCCTTCGAGGCTGACGACCTGACCCGCATCGTCGACCTCATGCGCCACCTGCGCGGCTCCGAGACCCGTCGCCACGTCCGCGACGAAGTGCCCTTCTACACGGGCCCACGAGTCGAGGTTGCGGCGCTGGTGGACTCGCTGCCCTGATCGACCGGCGCTCGGTCAGTCGCCCGTGGTTCCGTCGATGCGCTCGCGAAGCAGGTCGGCGTGCCCGTTGTGCCTGGCGTACTCCTCGATCATGTGGACATAGGCCCAACGCAACGAGATCGGGCCGTTTCTCCCTGCGAACGTATCGTCCAGGGACATCTCACGCACGGCCGCATCGGCGGCCAAACACTCGGCTCTGAACGTTGCGTGGTCCGTCTCGACATCGGCCTCCGCGACGTTGTCGAAGTCGCCGTCGATGTCCTGGTCCGAGCAGTACAGATCGGGCAGCGTGATCCCCGCAGCCCGGCTTCGGAACCACGCTCGCTCGACCTCGGACATGTGCCGAAGCAGACCGAGCAGGGTCAGTGTTGAAGGGGGGGCCGAGGCGCTCTTGAGCTGGGCATCAGTCAGTCCCGCGCATTTCCACAACAGCGTTCCGCGATGGAAGTCCAGCCAGGCCTGATACATCGGGCGCTCGTCGGCGACTTGGGGCGGGTCAGTGCGGAACTGGCTTTCCTCAGCAGTCGACATGGGCTCAACCTACTGTCGGCAGGGGCTGGCCACATCCTTATTCATCTGACCACTATTGGGCCGATGGCTCGAGTCGCAGGCTGATGCTGTTGATGCAGTACCTCTGGTCCGTCGGGACGTCGTAGCCCTCGCCCTCGAAGACGTGTCCCAGATGGGATCCACAGGTGGTGCAACGGACCTCGACCCTCTTGGAGCCCATGCTGAGATCCTCGATGTACTCGACCCGGTCCTCCGCAAGTGGTGCATAGAAGGATGGCCAGCCACAGTGGCTGTCGAACTTGGTGTCGCTTCGAAAAAGCTCCGTACCGCAGGCGCGGCAGGAGTACACGCCTTGGGTCTTTGTGTCGGTGTACTCGCCCACACCGGGCGGCTCCGTGGCGGCTCGGCGAAGCACGTCGTACTCGGCGGCGCTGAGCTCCTCACGCCATTGGTCGTCGGTCTTGGTGAGGGGATAGGTACGGCCGTCATTCATCGGGTTCCTCCTACGCAGGGCTGAAAACCACTTCACGACCAACACAACAGCAAGGCCGGGGTGGAAGTTCCCGTTGGGTCCGTGGCGCGCTCGACGGCTGCGTGCGGGATGGGCCGGACGGCTGGGAGCACTCCCCCCCACCAGCCGTCCGGCGTCTAGGGGCCAGAGTCAGCCGATTCCGCCGCGGATGGCCAGTCGCACCACCTGGGGATCGTGATCTGAGTCCTGGTCCCAGAACTCAGAGTTGGTGTGCACGATGTCGTAGTCGAACGCGGGGTACTTCGAGCCCTGTGGAGCAACGGTCAGGGCCTTGCTGACCAGGATCTGGTCGAGCACCTGGCTGTTGCCTTCGAAGTCGTAGGAGTAGCGCTCGTTGACCGGCAACATGCGCGGCAGGTCGACCATCGCGTTGGCGCCGGACCCGACCATGATGTCGATGGTCTGGCTGAACTCGAAGTCGTTGATATCACCAAGGACGACGACGTTGGCCTGCGAGTCAGCAGAGAGGAGCTGGTCGAGGAAGGTCCGGACCTCCTGGGCCTGCAGATGACGCCCCGCTTCCGAGAAACGAATCGGCTGTTGCCACTGGCCGAACAGCGGGTTGTCGCCACCCTTGGAGGCGAAGTGGTTGGCGAGCACGAAGACCGTCGTCCCACGGAAGGTGAACTCCCCAACCAGTGGCTTGCGGGAGTCGTCCCACGCGGTGTTGGCCGGCGTGATCCGACCCGGGTTGAGCGCCAGGTGCGGCTTGCCGTCGATCATCGTCAGACTCTCGGCGGTGGTCGCGTCACCAGCCGGTGCGTCGACGAAAGCCACATCGCGGTCGGCCCGGTACAGGAAGACCTGGCGGATGTTGGCACCTGGCGCGCCGCCGTCGGTCAGGTCCTGGGGGTTGACCCAGCGTGCGGTGTAGGCGGGACCTCCCGCGGCTGTGATGGCGGCGATCAGCTTGTCCGTGGTCTGGGTCGAGTCGACCGTGCGGTCATTGGCTGCGCCGCTGTTGTCCTGGATCTCTTCCAGCCCCAGAATATCGGGGCTCTTCAGGTTGTTCACGACCTGTCCGGCGAGGCGATCGAACTTGATTTGGGGGTCCAGGGGCGCGAGGTTCTCGACGTTGAAGGTCGACACGGCCAGCTGGTTGTTGGACTGGGGTTTGGTGACCTCGCGCTGCAGTCCGCCAAGGGTCAGTACCGGCGTCAGGATGACCTCAAGCTTGGGGTTGTTGAACGAGTAATCGATGATGCCAACCGTGTCGCCGGCGATCGAGTCGCCCACGCTGGCCTTCGGCATCGTGCCGTATGGCAGCAGTGCGTCGTCGAGCTGGACCCGCATCGCGTTGGGGTGGTCGTAGCCGGAGTAGAGGACCCCGCCACGCGGTGTGGTGGTGGCTACGACGTTCTGGCCGGGGACGACGGTCATCTCGCCGAACGACTTGGTGGCGCCGACGACTTTGGCGTCGCGGACCGCGACGCGCATACCCTCGAGGGACTCGTAGAAGTCGATCGCGTCTGTTGCTGGGCGGAAGAGCGCCGCGGCGAACTCGACGTTCTTGGGGTCTCCGGCCTCAATGACCTGCTGTGGGGCGATCCGGTCGACACCGATGACGACCGGGGCGGGGAGTGCGTTGTCGCCCGAGATGACGGTGACCTTCGGGCCGGTCAGCTCAGTGGTGGTCAGGTTGGTGCCTCCGCCGGGACGGTACTCGGAGATCGAGCCGTCGATGCTCACGCCGTCGCCGGTGCGGACGGTCTTGGCAACGGCGCTCGAGAAGACGAAGAGCCCCTCGCTGGTGGCGGTGTCGGTGTCTGCGTCGGAAGCACGGGTCTGGATCCAGAATCCCGTGCTACTAATCGCGGTGACGATCCCCAGAACCCCGTTGACCAGCTTGCCCTTGTATGGAGAGGTGTGGCTCGTGCCCTGGATCTGCTCGATCGTCTCGGGCAGGTCGACCGCCGGAATGGTGGTGCAGCCGGGTTTGTCGACCGTACTGTTCTCCGGCGACGGGTCGGTCGCGCGGAAGTCGGTCGCGTTGTTGTCGGTGTCGATGCAGGGGGCGTTCCGGGTGGCCGAGGTGGTGTTGGTGAGAGCAGGGGCAGCGCTGCCCTCCGCGACCAAGGAGGTGCCGTATCCGACCCGGTCGATGATGGTGCCCGACTGAACGAGGTCGATGCGGCCGCTGGTGCCGCTCATCGCCCCGGTACCGATCGCATCCGGTGTCGGCAGTGGCGTGGCGAGGAGGTTGGTCCCCGCTGCCATCTGCACGAGGTAGGTGTGGTGCGGTGCGACGGAGCCGGTCAGAGTGGCTCGGTTGGCGACTGTCCCGATTGCTTCCGGAGGGTTGCTTGAGGGGTAGTACTGGACGACCCAGCCGGAGACGTCCACCGCTGCATCCGAGCGGTTGTACAGCTCGACGAAGTCGTTCTTCCAGATGGCGCTGCTGTTGCCACCACCGCCATAGACCTCGGAGATCACCACACTGGCCGATGTTGCCTGAGCCGGGCCAGCGGTGAGCAGTGCACCGCCCACTGCGAGTAGGGGTGCGATGGCTGCTGCGCACATTCGGGGTCTGAAGACCGACATTTGCTGCCTCTCATGAAGAAGGGTTGAGGCGTGGGAGTCCGCGACCCCCGGCCAGACCATATGCCCCCTTTGCGTCGTTCTGGGAGATTTGTGAGCAACCCGTAAGAACCCTTGACCAAGTCATCGCCAACCCACCGGTGGCTAGGCTTCTTCCATGGCGAGCAGTGCGAAGGTCGTGCAGGTCAATGCCCCCGATGGAAGCGTCCGTGATGTGAGGGTCTCCAGCCCCGATCGGGTCATGTGGCAAGACGCCGGTATCACGAAGTGGGACCTGGCGAACTACGTCGCCTCGGTCGAGCACGGTCTGATGCGCGCTCTGGGAGACCGGCCCTTGACCCTGCAGCGCTTCCCCGATGGGGTCGGTGGCGAAGAGTTCTTCTCCAAGAACCCGCCCAAAGGGGTTCCGGTGTGGGCACGGTCCGTGATGTGTACCTACCCGTCGGCCCGGAGGCACCCGCAGCTGGTCATCGACGAGATCGCGACCGCAGTGTGGGCGGTTCAGATGAATACCGTCACGTTCCACCCGTGGCCGGTGAGGAGCGACAACAACGACAACCCAGACGAGATGCGGATCGATCTCGACCCCCAGCCCGGACGCGTCTTCGCCGATGCCGTCGAGGCGGCATACGGTCTGAAGGCCCTGCTCGAGGAGCTTGGCTTCATCCCATGGGTCAAGACCTCCGGCAACCGCGGGGTCCACATCTACGTGCGGATCGCGCCCACCCACGAGTTCCTGGACGTTCGACACGGGGTCATAGGTATCGGACGCGAGCTGGAACGCCGACTGCCCAAGCTGGTCACCACGGCCTGGTGGAAGGAAGAACGCGGCGCGAAGATCTTCGTCGACTTCAACCAGGCCAACCGCGACCGCACCATCGCCTCGGCGTACAGCCCGCGGCCACTGCCTGGCGCCACCGTGTCGATGCCCGTCCCGTGGGAGCGACTCGGCGAGGTGAAGCCGGGCGACTTCACGGTGCGCACGGTGCCGGCCATCCTGGCCGCCGAGGGTGACGCCTGGGCGGGGATGGACGATGCGGTTGGCAACGTCTCAGCGGCAATTGCCCTGTGGGACAAAGACATCGCAGACAGAGGGCTGGGGGAGTTGCCCTTCCCTCCCGACTATCCAAAGATGCCCGGAGAGCCATCGAGGGTGCAGCCCAGCCGAGCGCGCAAGGAATGATCTGGGCGGTGCGTTGCCGGTTTGTTGCACGGTTGCAGCGATCTCAACCGGCAACGGTGCAGCAAGCCGGTAACGCGTTGGGAACACCACTTGCGACTGGCCTCATTGCTGGAGAACGGCATCCAGGTCGTAGGCGATGGGCCGGTCGACCTGCGACGCCAGACAGGACTCCGGCTCACGATCCGGGCGCCAGCGCAACAGGGTCACGGTGTGGCGAAAGCGTGGACCCTCCATCTGGTCGAACTTCACCTCAACCACCCGTTCTGGGCGCAACATGACGAAGCTCATGTCCTTGTTGCTGCTGAACCGGGAGCGATCAGTGGCACCCTTCACCGGATCTCCCTGGTCGTCGGTGACGACGAGGGGGACGAGCTCGTCGACCAGCTCGAGGCGCCGGGCGTCAGTGAATGCCGACACCCCACCCACCGGGTAGAGCGTCCCATCCCCGTTGAACAGGCCAAGGAGAAGCGACCCCACCCCGGCGCCGGACTTGTGGACCCGATAGCCGAGGACGACTGCTTCGGCCGTTCTGGAGTGCTTGATCTTGAGCATGGCGCGTTTGCCCTGTTGGTACGGGGCCGCGAGCGGCTTGGCGACGACGCCGTCTAGGCCGGCACCTTCGAAGCGTTCGAACCAGTCGCGCGCCGTGGCACCATCGGTGGTGGTCCTGGTCAGGTGAACAGGCGCATCCGCCGAGAGGCCGGAGAGCGCGGCCTCCAGCCGATGGCGCCGCTCACCGAAGGGCGTAGTGGTGAGGTCCTCGTCACCGAGAGCAAGGAGGTCGAAGCAGATCAGCTCGGCAGGTGTCTCCAGCGAGAGTCGGAGGACCCGGGAGTCGGCTGGATGGATGCGCTGGGACAAGCTCGCCCAGTCGAGCCGTTGCGCGCCGGGCGGGCCTGCGCGGACAACGAGCTCGGCGTCGATGGCACATCGTTCGGGCAGATGCGCCCGGACGGCTTCGACCACCTCCGGGAAGTAGCGGGTCAGCGGTTTGGAGCCTCGACTAGCCAGCTCCACCTCGTCGCCATCGCGCAGCACGATGCAGCGGAAGCCGTCCCATTTGGGTTCGTACGAAAGACCGCCGTCGACGGAGTCTTGGGCTGGCACGCCGGCGACGGCCTTGGCGAGCATGGGGGATACCGGGAGTTTGATGGGTAGGTCCACAAATTCATTGTGGACCTGAGACGATGCTCCGGTGCCCACGATTCCTCAGGTCCACCGAAAAGGTCTCGTCATGGGTGCTGCAGCAGGCGCCGCCGCTGGAGCCGTGTCTGCGGCCGGAACCGTCGCTGCTGCAACATATTTCGCCCGCAAGGTGCTCACCCCAGATCGGCTCAGACCCGACGACACTCAGGTTCTGGAGGTCGAGGACGACAGTCTGACCCTGGGCCTTACACCGGCGTCCGCGCAGCCAGGTCATTATGGGCTATGGCTGGACGGTGGTGAGGGACACGCCAGGTTGGGTGCGGTCCTGGAGGTTGACGAAGTGGCCGGTCGGGTACGGAGAGCGATCGAGGGCGTGGACGCCGGTGAGGTCCGCGTGGGCCCGGCTCGCTGGGACCAGTACTACTTCGCTGGTGACCCCCAGGAAGCACTGGCCCTCCGTTTCCGTGATGTGGAGATCGCCGCTGAGATAGGGATACTCGCAGCCTGGCAGGTGCCAACGCTTCACGGCGCCAACGATCGTTGGGCGATTCTCGTTCATGGCAGGGGAGCGGAGCGGGAGGAGTGCCTGCGAGCAGTGCCAGTTCTTCATGACCTCGGCTTCACCACCCTGATACCCAGCTACCGCAACGACATCGGTGCCCCAGCCAGCTCCGATGGAAGGTACAGCCTGGGCCTTTCCGAGTGGCGAGACCTGGAGGCGGCCCTGCTGTATGCCGTCGAGGGGGGCGCGCGGGAGGTGGTCCTGCTCGGGTACTCCATGGGCGCCGCCATTATCTTGCAGACCCTTGACCGCTCATGGCTCTCGGACCGGGTCACTGCAGTGGTTCTGGATGCGCCGGTGATCGACTGGTCGGACGTACTGCGCCATCACGGTTCGCTCAACAGGATCCCTGGACCCATCGGGCGGCTGAGCCGTTCGCTGATCGGCCGCCGGTGGGCGCGCCGACTGGTGGGTGTGCACGAGCCCCTCGACGTTGCTTTGACGAACTGGGAACACAGGGCGGGAGAGCTGACGCACCGGACTCTGCTCATTCACTCTCTGGACGACGAGTTCGTTCCTTCTGGACCTTCGGTGTCCCTGGCAGCAAAGCGCCCTGACCTGGTTCGCTTCGAGTCATGGCGCGAGGCACGGCATACCCAGGAATGGAACGTGGATCCTGAACGATGGGATGCCGTTGTGCGCGACTTCCTCACCGATGGGGTGCCGCCGGCCTTCTGACGAGCGACCACACATCACCCCCTCAGGGTCTGGCCCATCTCCCCAGAATCGTGCCCTGCGACTCGATCAGCAGCCGGGGCACGAAGTCTGCAGTCACCGGGTCACCCGCGGTGATGCGGGTGTGACTCCCTGCGACCACCGTCGGGGCAACGGTTAGGCAGAGCTCGTCGAGCCGACCCGAGGCAGTGAGGTCACGCATGAGGTGGGGACCGCCTTCGCACAGGATGCGTCGCATCCCGCGACGAGCCAACGTATCCAGAGCCGCGGCCAGGTCAACACTCTCATGGCCTTCGACGATCACCTGGTCCTCGCCCAACGCTTCCCGGGCGAGATCGATCGTCTCATTGCCGGCCCGGTTGCAGGTGACCAGGAGGACGTCGCCGGCGTCCTCCCGGGCCTCCTGAAGCAGCGGCGGAATGGCACCCGAACGACTGACGATCGCCATCGTGGGATGTCCGGGTCGACCTTTGCGCAAGGCAAGCCACGGGGCGCGGACGGTGGCTCGCCGGTACCCCTCGATGCGCGCCGTTCCAGCCCCGATGAGGATCACGTCAGCCAGAGCTCGTAAAAGCCCGAACACGTCGCGGTCGGCGCCAGTGTTGATCGAGCTGGAACGCCCGTTGTCACCGGTCGCAGCCCCGTCCAACGTCGACACAAAATTTGCCCGCAGCCAAGTCTGTGACTCTGAGAGCTGGGGGTACGAGTAGGCGAGGGCCAGCGCTTCTGAGCTCATCATCCCCTCATGGCCAGGGGTCCAGCGTCCGAGGTCGTCATGGGACAGCAGTAGGCGCATGGTTCCCATCGTTCCACTGAACTGCGAGGTTGGCTGGTGGTCGCGCAGATGAGATTGTGATGCAACGATCGGGACATGACCAAGGACACGAAGCAGCCGAAGAGCGCGTCACGGAACGTGGCTGGATCCGGGACATTTGCGCGTGCGCTGAGGGTGAACCCGGGGTTCCTTCTGTCAGCGTGCAACCCACGTTCCACACCGGCATTCAACGGGAACAAGAAGTCCGGTGAAAAGCTCCTGGCCGCAACGGTTTCAGAGCTCGCTGACCTTCAGGAGCGGCTGTATGCCGAGTCAAAGGCGGGCAGGAAGGCGGCAATGCTCCTCGTGGTGCAGGGGATGGACACCTCGGGCAAGGGCGGCATCGTGCGCCACGTCGTGGGTTCGGTGGACCCTCAGGGCGTGAGCTATACCGCGTTCAAGGCGCCCACGAAGGAGGAGCGGGAGCACCCCTTCCTCTGGCGGATTCGCAACGCCCTGCCGGCCCCCGGACAGATCGGGGTCTTCGACCGCTCGCACTACGAGGATGTTCTCATCGTCCGAGTGCACAACCTGGTGCCGCCCGCGACGTGGGGTCGTCGCTACGGGCAGATCAACGCGTTCGAACAGGCCCTCACTCAGGCCGGCACCACCGTCATCAAGGTCATGCTGCACATCTCCAGCAACGAGCAGAAAGCGCGTTTGGGGGAGCGACTCGAAGATCCTGACAAGAACTGGAAGTACAACCCGGGTGACGTCGACGAGCGCGAGCTGTGGCCTGCGTACCAGGAGGCGTACCAGGTGGCTCTCGAGAGATGCTCGACCGAGCAGGCCCCATGGTTTGTCGTTCCCGCGGATCGCAAGTGGTACGCCAGGCTGGCGGTCCAGCAGCTGGTCGTCGAGCACCTGCGCGAAGCGTCGCCGCAGTGGCCGACCGCAATTTTTGACGTCGAGGCTGAGAAGGCGCGACTAGCCGCGACCTAGCCCGCGCTCAGGCCTTTGTTGGGGACAGTGCCTGAAGCAGGACGATGGACCGACCGGTAATGGGATGGGTGCTTGCGGCCGACCAGCCCGCCTGGTCACCGTTGAGCGGCACGGCCACGGTCGTGTCCAAGCGGACCCGCCATTCAAGGCCGTACGCCGCGGGCGGCAGGACAAAGTCGACCGGGGCGCTGTGGGCGTTGAACAGCAGCAGGAAATCGGAGTCGATGGTGCGCTGACCGTGTGGGTCGGGCTCGGGAATGGCCTGCCCGTTCAGGAAGACCATGAGCGTGCGGGCATAACCATTTCGCCAGTCAAGCTCGTCCATCTCGGTGCCGTCCGAGGAGAACCACTCGATGTCTCCCAGGTCGCTCTTGCCACCGTGGGCGGCGTCCCCGGCGAAGAAGCGACGGCGACGGAATACAGCGTGCTCCTTGCGAAGCGAGACAAGGGCACTGGTGTAGGCGAGCAGCTCGCTCTCGCTCTTGGCGAGCTCCCAGTCGATCCAGGCCAGATCGTTGTCCTGGCAGTAGGCGTTGTTGTTGCCCCGCTGCGTTCGGCCTAGCTCGTCCCCGTGGGCGATCATCGGGACGCCTTGGCTCAGGAGCAGGGTGGTGAGGAAGTTGCGCTGTTGCTGCCTGCGCAACGCGTTGATCTCGCTGTCCTCAGTCTCGCCCTCGACCCCGCAGTTCCATGACCGGTTGTGGCTCTCACCGTCCCTGTTGGCCTCCCCGTTGGCGTCGTTGTGTTTGTCGTTGTAGGACACGAGATCCCGCAAGGTGAACCCGTCGTGAGCGACAACGAAGTTGATGGAGGCAATCGGACGCCGAGCCGAGTGAGCATACAGATCGCTGGATCCCGTGAGACGAGAAGCGAACTCGCCCAGCGAAGCGGCCTCCCCGCGCCAGAAGTCGCGAACAGTATCGCGGTACTTGCCATTCCATTCGGTCCAGAGCGGCGGGAAGTTGCCGACCTGGTAGCCGCCGTCCCCGAGATCCCATGGCTCGGCGATGAGCTTGACCTGTGAGATCACCGGATCCTGCTGGATGATGTCGAAGAACGCCGAGAGCCGGTCGACCTCGTGGAACTGCCGGGCCAAGGTCGCAGCCAGGTCGAAGCGGAACCCGTCGACGTGCATCTCGGTCACCCAGTAGCGAAGCGAGTCCATGATCAGCTGCAGGACGTGGGGGTGTCGCATCAGCAGGCTGTTCCCCGTGCCCGTGGTGTCGTAGTAGTGCGCCTTGTTGTCGTCGACGAGGCGGTAGTACGAGGCGTTGTCGATGCCACGGAACGCGATCGTGGGGCCGTTCTCGTTGCCCTCTGCGGTGTGGTTGTAGACCACGTCGAGGATGACCTCGATGTTGGCCGCGTGCAGCGCCTTCACCATGGACTTGAACTCGGTGACCTGCTGGCCGCGCGTCCCGGTTCCGGCGTAGGCGGCGTGCGGAGCAAGGAATCCGATGGTGTTGTAGCCCCAGTAGTTGGTCAGCCCTTTGTCCTGCAACGTGGTGTCCTGGACGAACTGGTGGACGGGCATGAGCTCGAGGGCCGTCACCCCCAGGCCGACGAGATGGTCGATGATCGCGTGGTGGCCGATTGCGGCGTACGTCCCCCGAATGTTGTCCGGGACGTCGGGGTGGGTCATGCTCAGACCCTTGACGTGAGCCTCGTAGATGACGCTGTCGTGGTACTCGTGACGTGGCGGGCGGTCGTGGCCCCAGTCGAAGAACGGGTTGGTCACCACGGAGAGCATCGTGTGGCCCAGTGAGTCCTCTCCGTTGAACTTCAGGGGATCGCCGAGGTCGTAGGAGAACAGGGACTTGTCGAGGTCGATCTGGCCGTCGATGGCCTTGGCATAGGGGTCAAGCAGGAGCTTTGCCGGGTTGCAGCGAGGACCACTTGGGGGATCGAAGGGCCCGTGGACCCTGAAGCCATAGCGTTGTCCTGGCTGGATCGTGGGGACGAAAGCGTGCCACACGTAGCCGTCAACCTCGGTGAGCACGATCTTGGTCTCGGCGCCGTCGTCGCCAATCAGGCAGAGCTCGACCTTCTCGGCTACCTCGGAGAAGAGGGTGAAGTTGACCCCGCTGCCGTTGAACGTCGCGCCCAAGGGGTAGGGCTGGCCCGGCCAGATTTCCATGAGGTCCTTCGTGAGCAACTCGTTGATAGCGCCATGAGTCCGCCATTGTGTCCTGAAGTTCGCGCAGTGACACAACCGGGAAGGCCCCCGAGGGGCGTTGCCCCGTGTGCCGTGCCACTGCGGCCTGCCAAAGGGCTGCCCACCGGAGGCTTTGACGGCGGTGCGGATGACGGGCCACGTGGAGTCAGTTGGACTCTGATAGTTCAGATCGGCTAATGTCTGCACGCACGCACAGCGGGTTGCCGCTGGCGTTTCCGCGGACATAGCTCAGTTGGTAGAGCGCAACCTTGCCAAGGTTGAGGTCGCCGGTTCGAGCCCGGTTGTCCGCTCGGAGGTCTCATGCCTCGCCGAGGGCCGCAAGGCACCTGGTGAGGGTCTGGAACCGCAACGGTGGAGTGGCCGAGAGGCGAGGCAACGGCCTGCAAAGCCGTGTACACGGGTTCAAATCCCGTCTCCACCTCGAGGAGCACCACCAGCGGGCGATTGGCGCAGCGGTAGCGCGCTTCCCTGACACGGAAGAGGTCACTGGTTCGATCCCAGTATCGCCCACCAATGAATCCCCTTGCAATGCAAGGGGATTCGTCGTTTCTTAGGGTGTCCGTGCCACACTTCGTGCCACAGAGCCCAAGGGCACCCCGCGAGGACGCAGCCAACGGTCGAAAGGCGCAACACGTCTGGGCAAACCCGACGTTCTAGGCAATTGAGGTTGTCCCGGGTCCAGTGGATTTGAGCGGACAAACGCAAAGAGCGCCTTCTACCCCTGTCGCGGCTACTAGACGCAGCTGGACCGGGTCGATTGCTAGTCTTCTGACGTCCGTGCAGTGAACGAGGAGGTGGTACCGGTGAAGGTATCGACGTGGGTGCTCCCCTCCGGGGCCATGGTCGGGCGATAGGTCGTCCGGGAGCGCCGTCCAAGAGCACTCCCGAAAGGTACGACCATGCACTTCATTTCTGAACAGCACCTCGACGACGGCGTACTCGAACGCGGATTCACCCTCGGCGAGATTCCAGGCGTCCTGGGGACGCCCACATCCGCACCAGCACCGCTGATCTTGGTCGGGCATCCTGGAGGGCTACACCAGATGTACCCCGGCTGGCGGGGCGGGCCCTCCACCTGGCGGCGTATGGGTTCGCTTCGGTTGCCATCGAGCTCCCCGGGAGCGGTGACCGGCCCCGTTTGGCCGCCGCCGAGCAGGCCCGCGCCGACCTACGCAGGGCGGTGGAGGTGGGTGAGCCGGTCGACGAGGTCGTTGACGCCCTCGTCCTCCCGCTGGTCGACAGGGCGGTCCCGGAGTGGCAAGCCACCCTGGACGCTGCCCTTCGCTGCCCGAGATCGGCGGCCCGGTCGGGTTCTCGGGAGGAGTGATCGCTATCGGCATCCGGCTGGCGGTGGTCGAGCCGCGCATCGCGGCCGCCCTCCTGTTCGCGGGGAGTTTCGTGCCACGCGCGATGTTCGAGGAGGCCCGCCAGGTCACCATCCCGCTGCATGTCCTGCTGCAATGGGACGACGAAGGGAACGACCGGCAGATGGCGCTGGACCTATTCGACGCCTTCGGCTCCACGGAGAAGACGCTGCACGCCAATCTGGGCGGGCACACCGGAGTCCCGTCGTTCGAGGCGGATGCCTCGGCCCAGTTCTTCGTCCGGCACCTGAGTTAGCCGCTGGCTGGGCCGGCTGTCAGCCCAAAACAGACGGCAGGACAGCCATGGTGCGTCCGGTGCTCATCGGCAGACGAGCTCGACCGGTTCGCGGCGGAAAGACTCATGTCCTCGTCGCGGCAGGACAGGCCACCGACACGACAGTTGGCTAGCCTAGGCAGTACAGCCACGCCGCGGTCACCGCCGACGACATCGCCGAGATCATCGCCTCCGCCCTCAGCCGCCCCCGACACCTCGCCATCAACGAAGTCCTGCCGCGACCCGCAGGACAGCTCTGGCCTTGACCCCCGACGAAGGAGAACAACATGCAAGCACGCATCCTCGGCACCCGACACCTTCAGGTGTCCCCTCTCGGCCTTGGCTGCATGGGCATGAGCCAGTCGTTCGGCCCACGACCACCACGTGACGAGATGATCACGTTCATCCGTGCCGCGGTGGACCGAGGAGTCACCATGTTCGACACAGCTGAGGTCTACGGCCCCTTCCACAACGAAGAGCTCGTGGGTGAGGCCCTGCAACCGGTTCGTGAGAACGTCGTCATCGCCACCAAGTTCGGGTTCGCGTTCGACGAAAACGGCAAGCAGACCGGCCTCACCAGCAGGCCCGACGACATACGCGCCGCCGTCGAGGGGTCCCTACGTCGGCTGCGGACCGACGCCATCGACCTGCTGTACCAGCACCGCGTCGACCCGAACGTCCCCATCGAGGACGTCGCCGGCACCGTCAAGGAACTCATCGAGGCCGGTAAGGTCCACCACTTCGGGATGTCCGAGGCCGGCGTCGAAACGATCCACCGCGCCCACGCGGTGCAGCCCGTCACGGCCCTACAGAGCGAGTACTCCCTTTTCTGGCGCGAGCCTGAGGGCGAGATCCTGCCCACCCTCGAGGAGCTCGACATCGGGTTCGTGCCCTTCAGCCCGCTCGGGCGCGGGATACTGACCGGCCAGGTCACCGCCGCATCCAAGTTCGGCGAGGGGGACATCCGCGCCTCCCTGCCCCGCTTCGAGCGTGAGGCGCTCGAGGCCAACCTCGCCCTCGTCGACCTCGTGACCAAGGTCGCCGCGCGCAAGAACGCCACCGTCGGCCAGGTCGCACTGGCCTGGCTGCTTGCGCAGAAGCCCTGGATCGTGCCGATCCCCGGGACGAGACGGCTCCAGCGCCTCGATGAGAACCTGGGATCAGCGGATCTCAACCTCACACCCGAGGACCTGGCAGAGCTCGACAGCGCGTCAGCCAGCGTGCAGGTCCAGGGCGACCGCTACCCAGAAGCCATGCAAAGGATGATCGACCGCTGACTTTCGCGCGGCAGGGCTGGTGCGCTCGACTCTCAGCACGTCCATCCGTATGTGCTCGAGCGATTTCGAGGCGCGGTCGAAGGGCATGGAACTTCCTATTTCGTTGCTTGAGAGACGCGAGGCCTGCTCATCGACACATCCGGTCATGGCCAGTAAGTTGCCGCCCCAAGGCGGCGGAAAGACGCACCCATCCGACCGCGCGACTCACTCGCGAGGGCAGATGGCCGGTACCTGGGCGTTGGACGAGCAGCTTGGACGAACCCATGCCTGACCAACCTCATTGCAGGCCGACCTGGCCCGGCTGATCACCTGCGATGCGCACATCGCCGGTGGCGCCCCACTCGACATTTCAGGTTTCGACCAGAGATGTCAGGCCCTGGTGCTTGACTCCTCACGTGCGCCCCCCAACACAAACCCCCGACGGCGCCCCGCCCAAGGCACCGCATGGCACGCCCAGCGAGTTTGGCCCAACGCGTGATGGGAACGACATCAGCGAACCGGCCAGCCCAGGAATGCCAGAGCCGACCGGGCAGAACGAGCGCACCAAGCTGTTCCGCTACCTGACCAACGAACTATCCGGCGAATACCGCCAGATCATGAGCCTGTTCGCAGGCCCGCTGCTGGGCGACCTGTCCGCCGCCGAAGTCTCCGCCAAGCTCGCCGCGACCGGCCTGCACCTCTCCCCCGAGGAAGCCCAGCTCCGCTGCGAACAGCTCGAGCAAGGCGGAAACCTGGTCCGCGGCGTCCGAGACGCCCGCGTCCCGACGGTAAAGGACTACCTGCGCTCACGGACCCGCTACCAGGCGTCCAAGCTTGGTGGCCGAGTCCACCGCGACGCTGAAGCCGTCCTGGCCGCCGGAGACGGCGCCCGCGAAGTGGCCCGCGAGCTTCTCGGAGCCACCGTTGACACCCTCGATCGCATCCTCGGACGCCTGAGCCAAGCAAGCCCCGCCACGCCGCTGGACCCAGAACAACTCGCCGCCGACGTCACCACCACCTTCAACAACCACCAGCTGTTCAACGAGAGCATCAAGGACTTCTACGCCAGCCTCAACGACGTCCTGACCCGCTACGACCTGGCCGGTGCGGAGTACCAGGCTTTCAAGACGATGCTGCTGGAGTACATCGACTTGATCACCTCCGACGTCTCCCGGCACGCGCCAGCCATCACCCACCGCTTCGAGCTGCTCGAGCCGCACTTGGACATGCTGCTGGGCGCCTTGGCCTCCCTGCCGGCGCTGACCCTGCCGGACGGCAGCGCAGCCGAACGCCTCCCCGGCCGGACCCGATCCGACTGGGACGACCTCCACGGCTGGTACACCGGCCGCGGCGGGCGCTCCGGCCCAGACCAGCTACGGGCCGCCGCCGAACTGGCGCTCGGGCAGCTTCTCGCCAACGCCAAACGGATGCTCGCCACCTCCGGGACAGGCGTGAGCCGCCGCGCCGACCTGCTCAAGCTCGCCGCCTGGTTCGACACCGCCGACACCGCCGACGCGCACCGGCTTTTCGCGGCCACCTTCGGCACCTACCCGGCCCGGCACCTGCTTGGCGGCCCGGCCGAGCCGAACCCACGCGACGGGGCCAGCACCTCGTGGTGGGACGCCGACCCCGTCGAGGTGCCGATCAGCCTGCGAGAGCGCGGCGACCGAACCCCCCGCGGGCGCGCCGCCGCCGTACCCGACCCGATCCTGGACCAAGAGATGCTCCTGGTCGCCGCGCGCGCCGAAGCCGCCGCCAGAGCTGCAGCAGCAGGAGAGCTCATCTCCGCCGGAAGGATGGACGGCGCCCACGTCAGCCCCGCAGCCCGGGACCTGCTCATGGAACGCCTCGGCGACCTGCTCGCGCTGTACCAGGAGCTGTCAGGACCGGTCAGCACCCGCGACTCGGACCTCGAACTGACCTTGACCGTGACCCCTAGCCCCGGCCGGGCCACGGTAATCCACGCTGATGACGGGGCCGTGACCATCCACGGGCTTGACCTGTTCGCCAGCGCCAACGACGCCAGCGCCGACACCGGCCGCGACCTGCGCACCGGACGTGAAGCGTGACCGTCACCCAGACCCGGTCGGCCAGCACCGCCGAACACGACGCCACCGAGCAGCGCGCCGGCGCCCGCGCGCTCCTCGCGTGCCCAATCCTGACCGCCGGACGAAACCCCGAAGCGCTCGCCTTAGTGCGCCGGCACGCCCGCGCCCTGAAGGCAATGTTCGCCTCCACGGTTGACTACCAGCTCGTCGTCGAGTCCACCTTCGCCCGGCTACACAAAGGACCGCTGGACCCCGAGGCCGCCCCCCGGCCAGCGCGCCGCTCCAACACCGGCGGCGACTTCGCGCCCCGCACGTACACCTACCTGGCGCTGTTGTGCGCCGGGCTGCTCTCCACCCCGCCGCGCGACCAGGTCCTGATAGGCGCACTGGTCAACCAGGTGCGCGCCGACGCGGCCATCGCCGGCATCACCATGGAGGACACCGCCACCGACCGGCGCCACCTGGTTCACGCCATCTTGCACCTGATCGAGCTCGGCGTCCTGACCGAGACCGACGGGACCGTCGCCGCCTGGAGAGACCGCCAAATCGAAGCCCTCCTGGACATACACCGGCCGTTGCTGCCGCACCTGCTGACCCTGTCCCTGCAGGACCTGGCCGGCCCGGAGCCGCTGCTGGACGGAACCGCCCACGCGCGCTTTGGGCCCGACCAGCCCCGGCGCAGCCTTCGCCGCAAGCTCATCGAGAACCCGCTGGTGCGCCGCGAGGACCTGACCGCCCCCGAGCGCGACGTCCTTTCCCGGGAGCGAACCGAGCTCACCCACGTGATGGACGACCTGTTCGGGCTGACCTTGGAGGTCCGTCTCGAAGGGGCGCTGTGCTACGACACCGACGACGAGCTGACCGACGTCAACTTCCCCGGTGAAGGGACCACGGCCTGGGTTGCGCTGCTGCTGGTCAACGCGCTCGTTGACGACCTGAAAGTTGCCCCGAACAGCACCGCCGAGCTGGGCGGGCGCACCGTGCCCGGCGCCATGGCGCCGTGGGCCATGGTCGACGCCGGGGTCGAACTGCTCATCGAAACCTACGGCGACTCCTTCGGCGCCGCCCACGTCGGCGACCCGCCGGCCTTGCGCGCCGGCGCGGTCGCCCTCCTGGAGTCGGTCGGCGTGGCCCGAAGCACGCCCGGCGGCCTGCTGCTGCACCCGGTCTGCGCCCGCTACCAGCCCGAACCGCAGCGGGTCCCGGCCCGGCCCCGCCAAGCCCTCCCGCAGGCGCCCGCCCCGCCGACCGACATGTTCGCCGGCACGCTGTTCACCGAGTCCGACATAGCCCCAGAAGACCCCCACCGCGAGCCCACCACCGACCAGGAGAGGTCATGACCGTCACCCTGCACGGCACACCCAACGCCGCCGTCGACCTGGACCAGACCAGACCCAAGACGTTCCCGAACCGGTGGCGGATGAACCGGGCTGGGATCATCAACGTCTGGCACTACTACGACGAGACGTTCGAGTTCTCCGGCGGCCGGATGCTGCTGCGCGGGACAAACGGGGCAGGCAAGAGCCGGGCCCTGGAGATGCTGCTGCCGTTCGTGCTGGACGGCGACCGGCGCAAGATGGACGCGACCGGGTCGGGCGCCGTCCAGCTCGGCGACCTTATGAAGCAGGGGTCTGCCGGGCAGAGGAACCGACTCGGCTACCTTTGGCTCGAGCTTGTCCGCACCCCCCCACAGGATGGGGCCGGCGACGGGCAGCCGGAGTACCTCACGGTCGGCGCCCTGGTGAAGTGGTCAGCGGCCGCGGCCAAGTCGGCCGACCCGGTGTACTTCACCACCGGGCGCCGGGTCGGCTTCGACCTGCCGCTGCTCAGCGCCGAGCGTCAACCGCTGCCCAAGGATAAACTGGCCGAACTCATTGGCGCAGACCGGATGACCGACTCCGCCCCAGCGCACCGAGAACGGGTCGGGTCGGCCGTGTTCACCCTAGAAGGCGAGCACGGCAAAGAGCGCTACGACGGGCTACTCGGGCTCCTGCACACGCTGCGCTCCCCGGACGTGGGCAACCGCATCGACAAGGGCAGCCTGCCCACGATTCTTTCTGAGTCGCTGCCGCCGCTGTCGGAGGACTCACTTAACACCGCCGGTGAACGCCTCGACTCCCTGTCGGCGTCGCGCGACGCCCAACAACACCGTGAGGACGCGCTCGCGACGGTCAACACCTTCCTTGGCGTATACCGCCGGTACACCGCAGCCGTCCTGACCGACGCCGCCACCGCAGCCCAGTCAGCCGCCGCAGCAGCCGTCGCGGCAAATCGCCGCGCGCACAGCAAAGCCAAACAGCGCGACGAACTGGTCACCCGGCGCACGGACCGGGCCGCGGAGCTCGTAGGGCTCGAGGCGCTCGTAGAGGAGCTGCAGTCAACAATTGACGGCATCAAAGCCTCCAAGGCATACGCCGACGGGGTGGACATCGCCAACCTGGACCACGCCGTGACTGCCCTGGCCGGGCGCGCCGCGACCAGTCTGAGGGCCGCAGCAAGCGCCCGCCGCGAAGAGACCGAAACCGTTGAGCGCATCGACGCCGCTTGCGCGGAGGTCGCGGCCGGCGCCGGCGTCGCCGCCGACGCGCGGGCCCAGGCCGCCACACTGCTGGTCAACGCCAAGCTGAACACCGGGGCAATGCCCGACCTGGTCGCCGCCACCACCGCGGCCCCACCGCCAGCCGCCGACCCGGTCCGCACCAGCTTGGACGGCGACCCGGCAACGATCCAGCGCCCCGCCCCGCAGCTCCTGACCCTGACCCCCGCTGACCTGGCCGTCGCGATCGCCGGGGCCCGCTCGTCCGCGCAGGCCGCCACCCGCCGCGCCGGGGAAGCCGAGAACCGGCGCCACACCGCCCGTGGCCTCGTCGTCCAGCGCAGCAACCTCGAACACGCCGAAGCCACCGCTGACGACGCGTTCGAGGTTGCTGGCGCCGAAGACACCGCCCACCAAAACCTGGCTCAGACCCGCGACCAGGCGGCACGGGACCTGGCCGTCGGGTGGCGGGAATGGACCACCTCGCCGGCCACGGCCACACTGCTCGGGCCGGTCAACTGGGAAAACACCGCCGTCGGCCCGCTGCTGGCCGACGTGGACTTCCTCGCCGGCGACGTCCAGGACGGGCCCGCCGGTGAAGAACCCAGTACCGGTGCCCCACCGGCGCTGGCCAGCCTTGACGGCGCCGCCCAGGACGGCGCCACGCCAGCGCGCGAATCCCTCGCCCTGACCATGGCCGACCTGGCCGCCGGTGACAGGTCCGACCAAGCGCAAGCGGCCGACCTGCTCGCCGAGCAGGCCAACCTGCTGGCCGCCAATTACCCGCCGCCGCCCGCGCCGCCGTGGGTTGCCCCGCCGGCCGCTGGCGTCGTGCCGCTGTGGGCTGGCCTGGACTTTAGCGACGGTCTTGCCGGCGCCGAGCGGGCCGGCCTTGAGGCGGCGCTGCTGGCCGCCGGGCTTCTCGGCGCGCAGGTCCAGGCCGACGGCTCGGTCCGCGCCGCCAGCGGACAAGTCCTCATCTGCGCCGACGCGCCCACCGCGCCCAGCCCGCTGTCGGCAGCCCTGGTCCCCGACCCGGATGCCGCGGTGCCGGCCGGCGTGATCGCGAGCTTACTGGCCAGGGTCGGTTTGGGCGCCGGAAGCCACAGCACCTGGGTGGACGTCGACGGCAGCTGGGGCAACGGCCCGCTCCAAGGCAAGCACACCCTGGAGAGGGCCACCCACATAGGCGCCAGCACCCGGGCCGCCGCCCGGGCGGCGCGCCTGGCGCAGATCGCCACCGAGCAGCAGCAGCTCGCCGCCCAGATCAGCCTCCGGCGCCAGCAGCGCGCAGAGGCAACCGCCGCCGGCAAGGCGATCAGCACACATCTGCGTCGCGCGCCTCGCTCTGACCAGCTGGCGGTGGCCCGGGCCCGGACGGTCGACCAGAGCGCTCGGGCGATGAAGGCCAGACAGGACGCAACCGCCCTGGGCGCCGCTGCGGCCGAGGCGCGCACCGCGTGGAAAGCAGCCGAAGTCGCCCACCACGACAACTGCGACCGCCTTGACCTTCCATATGAGCCGGACGCCCTAGGCGACGTCAAGGCAGTCGCACAAGAAGCGGCCGCCGCGTGCGTCACGACGTCGACCGCCCTGGCCGCGCTGGACGCTCGCCGCGACAAGCACCAGGTGGCCCTGGCCGGGCTGGACGCCGGGACCCAACGCCGGGTCGGCGCCGAGGCGGAGGCAGATGTCGCCTGGTCCGGCTGGCACGCCAAGTCCGCCGAGTTCGTCGCGCTGACGCAGAACCTGGGCCAGGAGGCCGAAGCCGTCCGGAACAACCTGGCCACTGCCGAGGGCAAACATGCCGACGCCAAACATGAGCTGTCCACCGCCCGCACAGAAGCCGATGAGCTCGTCGGGCAGGCCGCCACCGCGGCAGCCGAAGCTGTCACCGCAGCCGACCTGGCCGCCACGCAGGCCGCCGACCTGACGGCCGCCGCAGCCGAGATGGCCCGGGTCGTGTCCCTGCCCGGGGTAGCTGCCGCGGCCACTGCCGGCGCAGACACCGACCTTGTCGCCCCCACCACGGCGACCGCCCAGGCGACATCCGGGGTCGTCGAGGCGGCCGCGGCCGCGGTACTTGACGCGGTCGGCACAACCAAGGGCGGCCCCGCCGACCAGACCGCCCTCCTTCGCGCCCAGCAGCACCTCGAGCGTGAGGTCGCCGGTATGTACGACGTGGTCGCGACTGTGGACGGCGGCGTTTTCCTGTTCGAACTCTCCGACGCGACGGGGCGCCGTGCCGTTGCCGCAGCCGCCGCCAAGATGGCCACCGACGTCGCCGAAGGAAAAGGGGCACTGTCCACCCGCGAGCACACGGTGTTCACCGAGTTCGTCCTCGGCGGGGTCGGCGACGAGCTGCGCCGGCGGCTGAGCCAGGCTGGCGCCCTAGTAGCGGCGATGAATGCCAGCCTGTCGGGGATCGAGACCAGCCACGGGATCAGCGTCCGGCTGCGCTGGGACCTGACCGACTCGGTGGGAAGCCCGGTTGCCCGGATCCGCGAGCTGGTCCAAGCCAGCACCGCGGTCCGCCCGCTGGCCCAGACCGACGAGCTGGTGGCCCTGCTCAAAGACCGCGTCGCTGAGCAGTTCGACCTGGATCCGACAGCCGGGTACGCCACCCACCTACGCAACGCCCTGGACTACCGGCTCTGGCACAAGGTCGCGGTCTCCGTCCTGGGCCCGGCCCCCGGCCAGGTCCGCGCCATGGGCCCGCGGATGCGCCTTTCCCAGGGCGAAACCCGGTTCGTGTCTTACGTGACCTTGTTCGCCGCCGCGGACGCCTACCTGTCCGGGCTGCCGGACACCGGGCGGGCGCTGCGCCTGATCCTGCTCGATGACGCGTTCGCCAAGGTCGACGACCGGACCATCGGCGAACTGATGGGCCTGCTGGTGCGCCTGGATATCGACTTCGCCCTGACCGGGCACGCACTGTGGGGCACCTACCCGCAGGTGCCAAGCCTGGACGTGTACGAGGTCGTGCGCGGCGAGGGCACCGCAGCGGTCACCACCCACATCCACTGGGACGGGCGCAACCGGCACCTGCGCTCGGCCCGGTGAGCCCAATGGCCCCCAAAGGCCCGGCTACTCGGCCCTCGGCCGGGGACGCCGCAGGTGTCGCGGTGCTGCCGGAGTCGCTCCGCGCGTACTTGGGCGCATCGTGCCTGGCCCCGGTCTGGGCGGGCGCCCGGGCCCGCCTCGAGCGCAACAACCTCCTTGTGACCGGAACGCTGACCATCAGCCTGGACGATGCCGGTGTCGAGCACCTGTCCGGGCTGCTGGGTGCGCCGGTGCGCCCGCGTGCGTCCGGCACCATCCGGCTCAAGCTGGCCACCCTTGACGCCGCGCTGCGAGCGAGCCCGGCCGGCGTCGGCCTGCTATCAGTCCTTGTCGAGCTGGGCGGCGCCCCGCTGACGGACCGCCGGGCCGACGCCAGCGCACGCGACGCCGCCCAGTCCGACCTGTGGATGTCCCTGGAGGAACAGCTGAACGCCGCCGGCCTGGGCGGCGCCGGCTGGATCGGCCAATGGCTGGCCGGAGTCCGGGCAACCGGGCAGCTAACCCGCGCCAGGGCCGACGCCCCGGCGGCTATCCAGCGGACAGTCGCGGTCCTTCGCGCCCTGGCCGTCGCGCAGCCGCTGGCCGACGCCGACACCAGCACGCTGCGAGGCGGTGCCCCACTGCCCGCGACCTTCGAACTAGCTGAGCTGGCCACCCGCTGCTGCGGCGGCGCGCACGGCCTGGACCCCGGCGAAGCTACGACGGGTCTGGTGATGCGGGCACTGGCCGCCGCGTACGGGCGGGATGTCCCAGCCAGTGCGGCCGGCCGACGCGACCTGTGGCTGAGAGCCGGCGTGGCGCCCGACGCCGTGTCAGGGACCGTGCTGTTGTGGGGGCTGCGGCCGCCAGGGACCGGGCCGTGGGCGGCCATGATGGGTTCCCGCGCCGACCAGCACCTGGTCACCCACGTCAGCCTGCAGGAGTGGCGCGCGGCGGCCGCTGCCGAACCCTGGGCCACCCCCGGGCAAGTGGTGTTCGCGTGCGAGAACCCGCAGGTGCTTCAAGCCGCCGCCAGGGCAGGCGTCATGGGCCCGTTGTGCTGCACATCGGGGAACCCGGCCACGGTCGCCCTCGCGGCGATGGACGCCTTGGTCGCGGCCGGAGTGAGCGTCAGATACCACGGCGACTTCGACGTGGAAGGCGTCGCGATCGCCGGACGCTTGTTCGCCCGCGGAGTGCACCCCTGGCGCTTCGGCACCGAGGACTATCTCCGCGCCGTTGCCGCTAGCGGCGCTAGCGCGCTGGCGTTAGGAGGCGCGGTCGGGCCGACACCGTGGGATACCGACCTTCAAGTGGAGATGAACGCAACTGGAGTTGCCATACACGAGGAGTCGTTACTTGGTGTTTTGTTGGGCGACTTGTGACCCGACCACTTCGCACGAGGGGCCCCTACGATCCACCGCTTGGCGTTGGAGTGAACCTCGCACACAGGAAAAGCGAGAGCGTCGCACATCGGGTGTTCGCGAGCTCACCGTCACATACAGCTGACGGGGACGCACAGAACTCGGGGGCAACAGGCGCCGAGGTGTCGCCCGGCTCGCGGCGATGTGGGCTACCTCGGCGCGTGTCTTCCTGCCGCTTCATGGACACGGCATAACGCGACGCGTTATGCTC
>JBBRZV010000011.1:0-61365 GCA_038236365.1 Actinomycetales bacterium
AAAGCCGTTGCGGCGGTTGCACAGTCGCGCGCCGCTGCGGCCACGGTGATCTTCTATGTGGACACCCTGGAGTATCTGCGCCGTGGCGGGCGGATCGGAGTGGCTTCGGCTCTGCTCGGCTCGGCGCTGGCAATCAAACCGTTGTTGGCGTTGTCGGACGGGCACATCGCCGCGATCGAGAAGGTCCGCACGTCGCTCCGTGCCTTGAGCCGGCTCGAGGCCCTGGCACTCCAGGCCGCGGACGCGGCGGGGGAGCCGGGGGTTGATATCGCGGTCCATCACCTCGACTCGAAGGCCCGGGCCAGCGATCTGGTCGAACGGCTGCAGGCTCGGGTCGCATCCACGACAACGGTGGCGCTGGTCGAGCTCGGCGCGGTGGTGGGGGCGCACGTCGGCCCGGGCACGATCGCGGTCGCGGTCTCGCCACGACCCTCCGCCGACCAGGATTGAGCATGCCCGAATCCTGGGTTGCCCTGGTGCTGGCAGTCGCGGCCGGGTTCTTGGTCGGATCGATCAACCCGGCGACCATCCTCGCCACGGTTCTTCATGGCGACCTGCATCAAGGGTCCGGCAACCCTGGCGCCACGAATGTCGGTCGGGTCCTGGGGCTGAGGTGGGGCGTCGTCGTGGGCGTTCTCGATGTCTTGAAGGGCCTGGTTCCGACCTTGCTGGCGCTGTGGCTGGGCGACCGCTTCACGGCATACGCGGTGGGACTTGCCACGGTTCTGGGACATGTGTTGTCCCCGTTTCTGCGTGGACGCGGCGGCAAGGGGGTGGCCACCTCGATGGGCGCCGTTCTGGCGGTCTTCCCCGGCTTCGCCGTCGTGATGGCCCTGGTCTTCGCACTCGTCCTCTGGGCCACGCGGTCCGTGGCCGGGTCCTCGATTGGGGCAGCGGGTCTGCTCGGGCTGTATGCCGGCCTGGCGCCGTTGCCGGAACCAGTGGTGGCTGGAAGGTTGTGGGGGGTCTCCATCGCCCTGCTCGTCATCTTGCGGCACTATGACAACATCCGCCGCTGGGCTCGTCACAATGCGGTTTGAGATGCTGTCTTCGGGAGGCGTGGAATAATATGGGTGCGAGGCACGGATTTTGATAAAGCGCCATCGTCCGTTTGGCTGATTACGAGTGGTCTCAATGGCTGCAATTCTCACCCCGAACCGACAGGTCATTGGCCAGGTCCTTACCAAATCTTTACCGCAAGAGGTACGTTTCTTTACGGAGGCAGCTGGGTGTGATGGCCTTCTTGTCAGAACAGGGGTTTGGACGTGAGCATTCTTGACGGATCGCGGAAAGAGCGGGGTCGACAGTCCTCGACATCCGCAGCCGCATCACGCCGTCGCGTCCGGCACCCGTCCAAGAACCGCCTTCCTGCCGACCGTATTGCCGCCGCCCTTGGAACGACCCTCGTTGTCCCACCCCCAAAGGCGCGAAGCACTCGCGTTCGGGAGGTTCCGGCGCCTGTGGATGTTTCGAACGGCCGCCATCGACGTTCGACTCCGTCCCATCGGCAGGTCCCGTCCGCTCCACGGGGATCGCTAGGAATTCAGGCCCACTTCCGTGTCATTGTCGCGGTGGGCGTGGTGGCCCTCGTGATTGCCGTGGCCATGATGTTCGGCGTCCGGGTCGTGGTCTCGCGCTCGTCGGCCCAGACTCAGCTCGTCGCGACGACAACGCACCAGGTCCCTGCGCCCGCCGCCAAGTCTGTGGTCGGCGGGCCCTAGAGTCCGGTCCACCCCTCGTGCCCCGAAGCAGGTCCCCGCTCCCGATCTGGATCCGTCCGTCCACATGGGTGCGCACAGTCATCGTGCCATCCACAACCGTTCCTTCGCTCTGTCACGGTGGGTGCCCGCGCTCCTAACGTGCCGGTATGCCGCGCCGTCGCCTCGAACCGCACCCCACCGACCGTCTCGCCGTGATCCTCGGTATGCCGCCCGTTGCCTCCGCCGCGGAGAGGTCGGAGCGACTTGAGGGCTGGGTTCCCCAACGAAGCTCGTTCACCCAGACGGAGGTTCCTCCACCTGCTCCGGGTGGGGTGCTGATCGGGCCAGTGTCGGCGGGCTCAGCGCGGCCCACTCCGGTGCAGGGGATCTCGAGCTGTGGCCGTCATCGGCGTGCTGTCCCGCCGAAGCCGGCCATCCTGACCGTGCCCACGGCCTTGCAGGGGCTTCGTGCGAGACCCAGGCGCCTTGCCGTGCTTGGGGTGCTCCTCCTTCTCGTGACCTCGGGGCTCCTGCTCGGTGTCCGTGTCGCCTTGGCGCGATCGTCCGCTCAGCCCACACCGATAGCGGCGGCGGCCCACGGCCCACCAGTCGGTCTCGTGACGCGAACAGTCCCAGCGGCCTTCGCCACGAAGGGGTTTTCAGGGCCGACGGCCGCCTACGGGTTCTTGCTGGTCCACGTGGTGGGCCAGGTACGTCATCCGGGGGTCGTTCGACTGACCCCCGGTTCGCGGGTTCTGGATGCGGTTCAGGCCGCTGGCGGAGCGTCGCCTACGGCTGACCTGAACCATCTCAACCTGGCCCGCGCCGTCGTGGATGGTGAGCAGATTGTGGTGCCAAAGCCCGGGGAGAACATCCCGGTGGGGGGACTCTCAGGTGCCTCTGGCGGTGGGCCGACTAGCGCTGGCTCGGTCGGGGGTCTCGTCGATCTCAACACAGCTGACGCAGCGGCCCTGGACTCGCTGCCCGGCGTGGGTCCCGTCCTCGCGCAACGAATCCTGGACTGGCGTACAGAGCATGGCCGATTCACGTCCGTCGACGAGCTTGGCGAAGTCAGTGGCATCGGAGACAAGCTGATGGCCCAGATCGCGCCCAAGGTCAGGGTCTGAGGTGTCGGCCGGCACATCGGGTGCATCACCGCGTCGAGACGGGAGTGCTGGCTCAGCGGGTCGACCGGGCAGTCCGGGTCACGCAGATCGAGGGGGCAGTGCTGGGCTAGCGGGTCGACAAGTGTCCGCGGACGGATCCGGACTGGATTTCCGACTCCTTCTTCCGGCCCTCATCGCCTGGAGCGCCGTGGCCTTGGCGCTGTCGTGGCGGCCGATGTCCCTGGCGCTAGCCGCTGCCGGCATCGCGGGCGTCGCCGCGATGCTTATGCACCCACGTTGGAGCCGACGGTCCTGGGTCAACATCACTGCCATCACACTCTTGGGCACGGCGTTATGCCTGCTGGCCGCGGCGGCTCAGTCCAGTGTCCGCGCGGCGGGGCTGGTGCCGGGCTTGGCGGTCCAACGGGCTTCCGCGACCATCGAGGCCGTGGTTCTCTCGGACCCGCGGGTGGTTCAGACCAAGGGGATCCGCCCGGTCGAGCTGGTCATCGTCAAGGTGTCGGTCCGCACGGTCGTCGGGAGAGGCCAACGCTCTGAGTCCTCGACACCGGTCATGGTGTTCGGCGACAAGACGTGGGCACACGTGCGGTGGCGGGAGACGGTTCGGGCCACGGGGCGCTTCGACGTTGCTGATCCCGGTGATGACGTGGTCGCCGTATTCAATCCTTCGGGGGCGCCCAAGTCAGTCGGTGCTCCCGGCATGATCGCCGATGCCGCGGAGCACGTTCGTTCCGGACTGCGGAGTGCGGTGTCGGGTCTGCCCCCCGACGCACGAGGGCTGTTGCCAGGTCTCGTGATAGGCGACACCAGCAGGACTCCGCAGGCACTGACGGACGCAATGTTGACGACCTGCATCGACCCTTGGCTCTCGAGGTCCTTCGGGTTCGCGCTGTCCACCCTCGCTACCCTTGGCCTGTTGCTCTTCGCCCGACCCTGGGGTCGGTGGTTCGCCCGCTTCCTGCCATCGCGTCTCAAGGGAATGGGTGTCGCCATCGCGATACCTGTTGCAGCGCAGGCAATGTGCGGCCCGGTCGTGGTCCTACTCCAGGGCAGCGTCAGCATGATCGGAGTCGTCGCCAACCTGCTTGCGGCGCCGCTCGTGGCACCCGCCACGGTGCTGGGAGTCTCCGTGGCCCTTGTCGCCCTGGTCTCTCATCCGCTCGCGGTACTGCTCGGCTGGCTGGCCGCGATGCCCACTCTCGGCATCGCCTGGGTCGCACGCGCCTGCGCGGCCGTTCCGATGGGCACCCTGCCCTGGCCGGACGGTGCACCCGGTGCGTTCCTCCTGGCGTTCTTGACCGCTGGTCTGCTGTTCATGGGCCCGTGGCTCATGGCCACGATTCGCGGCCACCCGTACGCCGTGGCCTCACTCGTCCCGCTTGTCCTCGCAGCGGCATGGCCGACCAGTGACCTGGTGTGGCCGTCACCGAGCTGGCGGATCGTCGCCTGCGACGTCGGTCAGGGCGACGGGTTGGTCCTGGCCAGCGGCCCCGGTCACGCTGTCGTGGTCGACGCGGGGCCGGATCCGGTGCTCATCGATGGCTGCCTGAGGCGCCTTCATGTTGTGGTGGTGGATGCCGTTGTCCTCACTCACTTTCACGCCGATCACGTGGATGGCTTGCCGGGCATCCTTCACGGCCGCACAGTTCGCCAAATCCTCACGTCGCCCGTCGCTGACCCCGACTATCAGGTTCGGGAGGTGCATCGCTGGGCGCTCGATGCCGGCATCGCGGTGCTACCGCTTTATCCCGGCGACGAGCTGCACTGGGGCTCGGTTCAAGCCCACGTGGTCTGGCCCGGGCGCGTGATCCATGAGGGGTCGGTGCCCAACAATGCAAGTGTCGTCATGTCAGTCAACGTCAGCGGACTACGGGTCCTCATGCTCGGCGATGTCGAGACGGAAGCCGCACATGAGGTCCTGCTCGCGCTACGGCACGACCCGGCATACGGCGGAGCCCTTGCTTTCGACGTCATCAAGGTGGCCCACCACGGCTCCCGGCTCCAGGATCCGACCCTGTTGACGGCGGTGCGAGCACCGGTGGCGTTGATCAGTGTTGGAGCCGGGAACACCTATGGTCATCCCGCGCCCGGGACCCTGAAGCTCTTGTTGGCCGCAGGGTGCCAGGTGTTCAGGACCGACCAGCGTGGTGACGTCGCTGTCTCACGAGGCAGCGACGGAACCGTCAGGGTCTCGTCCCGCGGTTCTTAGACTCCTGGCCACCACCCCGGGAAGTCCGTGTCGTCAGCCGCGGACCATGACCCGGGGTATGGCGGTGGCCGCCTCACACAAGGCGTCCAAGGTCGCCTTGACCGCAGGAACCCGTTGCAGATCCGCAGTGGTCACCACATAGATGCCGCGGCGCGAGGCCGGTGAAACCGGGAGGGTGACAACGTCGGGGTGGTTGGCGCTTCGCAGGATCAGATCCGGGATCAGGGCCACGCCCAGGCCTTCAGCGACCAGGCCCAGGACGGCCACGTAGTCCTCGGTCTCGAAGGACACGTTGGGCGTGAACCCTGACTTGCTGCACATCTGCAGGAGGTGACCCCGACAGCGTGGGCAGCCCGCGATCCACGACTCGTCGCCCAGTAGCGACAGGTTGGCAACGGCGGCGGTGGCCATCGGGTGGTTCTTCGGTAACGCGAGCCGGACCTCGTCGTCGAGCAGCTTGTGGGTGATGAACAGGTCGAGGTCCTCTTCACCGCGCCCAAGGTCAGTGCCCTCATAGGCGAAGGCCACCGCGAGGTCGCACTCGCCAGCACGTAACGCAGCCAGGGACTCGGGCGGTTCGGCCTCGGTGAACGTGACCTTGATCTCGGGGAAACGTTCCTTGACCAGCGCCAGGGCGCGGGGGACCATCGTCGCCGAGGACGAGGGAAAGGCCATGAGCCTGACCCGCCCGGCGCGCAGCCCGGCGATTGCCGCGACCTCCTCCTCGGCGGCAGCCAGCGCCGCCAGCACGCCCACCGCGTGCCGCGCCAGAACCTGACCGGCCTCGGTCAAGCGGACGTGGCGCCCAATCCGCTCCACGAGAACGGTCCCGCTTCGCTGCTCGAGGCGACGCACCATCTGCGAGATTGCCGGCTGCGAGTAGCCCAGTGACAGAGCCGCCCCGGTGAAGCTGCCCTCGTCGGCGATCGCACGTATCACGCGTAGCCCGGCTGCATCGATCATGAGGAGATCCTATAACCGATCGTTATGGTTTGACCCACGTTCCTTGTCCTGGGTGATCGTGGGGCTGGGCGCCGCGTATGACCTGAAGATGGCCTCGTATGGCGGTTTCTCGAGGCTCCGGGATGGACGTCCCCGTCGCATACTTGCTGACGTGGAGGCAACGTTGGCGACGGCGCCGGACCGGGCCGCATACGAGGGGCTCGTCGCGCTGCTGCGAGGCGGAAACATTGCTGTTCTCAGCGGCGCCGGCCTGTCCACCGAGTCGGGCATCCCGGACTACAGAGGGTCGGGCGGCAAACGGCGGGGGACGCCCATGACCTATGGCGAGTTCGTTGCCTCGCCCGCTAATCGGCAGCGCTACTGGGCGCGCAGCTTTGTGGGGTGGCGGTGGTTCGCAGGGGCCGGACCCAACGACGGGCACCGCGCAGTTTCCGACCTTCAACGCCTGGGCCTGGTTCGCGCGATCATCACCCAGAACGTCGATGGCCTACACCAGAAGGCCGGCGCCCTTGACGTGCTTGAGCTACACGGAAACCTGGATCTCGCCCGGTGTCTCAACTGCGGCGAGACCACCGCGAGAGCCGAGCTTGCGGGACGGTTACTCGAGGCGAACCCACGTTTCGAAGGCATGGTGGGGGAGATCCGTCCCGATGGCGACGTGGTTCTGGCAGACGAGTTGGTGGCCGGTTTTCACTCTCCGCGATGTTTGGTCTGTGCGTCGGACCTGGTCAAACCGGACGTCGTCTTCTTTGGAGAGTCGGTGCCCAAATCCATTGTCGAGCAAGGCTTCTCACACGTTGAGGCGTCGTCTGGGCTCATGGTTCTGGGCTCATCCTTGACAGTGATGAGTGGGTACCGATTCGTGCGTCGCGCGGCCGCGATCGGTATACCGGTGGCGATCGTGACGCGTGGACCAAGCCGTGGCGACGAACAGGCAACGATCCGGCTCGACGCGCCATTGGGCGTCACATTGAGCAGGATCGTCAAGGACCTGCAGGCATAGGGCGAGTGCGGAAGTCGCACGGATCACACGGTCTTCAAGAGCTGAGCCAGTCGTGGGGCCGAAGAGATCAGACCTTGCGCAGCACCGCGGTGACCTTGCCCAGGATGGTGGCGTGGTCGCCGTCGATGGGTGAGAACGCCTCGTTGTGCGGCATCAGCCACACGTGGGCACCCTTGCGCTTGAACGTCTTGACGGTTGCCTCGTTGTCCAGAAGTGCCGCCACGATGTCACCGTTCTCGGCGGTCGGCTGCTGGCGCACGACGACCCAGTCGCCGTCGCAGATCGCCGCGTCGATCATCGACTCGCCAACGACCTTGAGCAGGAAGAGCTCGCCGTCGCCGACGATCTGGCGAGGAAGGGCGAAGACGTCGTCCACGACCTCTTCGGCGGTGATGGGGACACCGGCCGCGATCTGGCCGAGCACGGGGACGTAGGCGGGAGTGGGTCGGGCGTCGCCGCTGCCGGTCTCGTCGAACGCGTCGTCATGGGACTGGCGGTAGCCATGTGCGCCTGGTGCTGTGTCGGGGGAGAGGACCTCGATCGCGCGCGGACGGTTTGGGTCCTTGCGCAGATAGCCCTTGCGCTCGAGGGCGGAGAGCTGGTGGGAGACGCTGCTGGGGCTCTGCAGCCCGACGGCCGCGCCGATCTCACGAAGGCTCGGGGGATAGCCCCGACGGTCCACGGAGTTGCGAATCACCTCGAGCACGCGGCGCTGACGAGTTGTCAGGCCGTCGCCGGCGTCGCGGTCGGGCATCTCGGTGATATCAGCCATGGTGTCGCCCCTCTGCTCGTGCCTGAGGACACCGGTTGTCAGAGGTGTCTGTTTGGCTTTTCGACATGCACAGAGCGTATGCCGTTCGGACACAAGTTTCAAACACCTGTTCGACGCGTGTCTCGACATTGTCGGACGCACGTGCTAGACATAGTACAGACGTTCGATCGGACAGACGTCCGGTCGGCGCCGCAAACCGCACCACGATGGAGGATGCCATGTCAGCCGCAGTCGCCTGGGAGCTCGCCCCCACACCTTGTCGTATGCCGTCACGCACCCTGCGACCGCAGCTCCGCCTCGTCCTTCCCGGCGAGCGCGTTGTGGCCCCGGTGCACATGGCCACACGAATCAGCCGGCGTGGACGGCTCCTTGTCACGCTGACGGTGTTGGCGGCTGCAGCAACCCTCGGCCTCACGGTGGCGACCTCGGTGATGGCTTCGGGTCCGCAGATTCACAGCGTCACGACAGTGAAGGTAGGCCAGACCCTGTCCGAGGTGGCTGCGATGCAGCTGCCGGGCCTGCCGATCAACGAGGGCGTTGCCCGGATCCAGCTCGCCAACGGCTTGAACACGTCTCAGTTGCGCGCAGGCCAGTCCTTGCTGATCCCCTCGATGCCCTGAGCTCAGCCAAGACTTGTTCGGCTCGAGTATCGCTTGCCGGCAAGACCTTCGATCGGGCTCACGGCTCGGGACCCACGACGAGTTCGCGCTGGACAAATGGTCAGGCTGATCGAGGACCGCTGTGGTGGTTGCTCTTCCAGACCCTGGTGTCGTCGAGGGCCTGGAGGTCGAGCTTGATCCGGGCCCAGTCGCGGTCGTCGCGGGCCTGTGACCCCAGGGGTCCAGGCGGGTGCGGTGACTGACGACGGTTCGAGCGCTCGAGTGCCGCGATCAGCGACAGAACCACGATGATGACGATGAATGTGCTCATGGCAGTAACTATCCGCTCGTCTAGTTCAAGCCACGAGTGGCATAACTGACTTGGTACGACAAGTTTCTGCCATACTGGTTTGCATGTTGAAGACTGTGGCCGTTGTGCTGCTCGAAGACGTCGCGCTGTTCGAGTTCGGCGTGCTGGCAGAGGTGTTCGGCATCGACCGGAGCGACGACGGAGTGCCGAAGCTCGACTTCAGGGTTTGTACGCTCGAGCCCGGGAAGCAGCTGTCGGCGATGAACGGGACCAAGGTGATTGCTCCCTACGGCCTCGAGGGTTTGTTGGGGGCTGATCTCGTGGCGATCCCGGCGACCCGGATTCGGCAGGACTATCCGCCCGAGGTTCTGGAGGCATTGCGTCAGGCCGCGGCTCGTGGGGCCACGATGCTGTCGGTCTGCTCTGGTGCCTTCGTGCTCGGTGCGGCCGGGTTGTTGGACGGTCGGCGGTGCACGACGCACTGGCGGTATGCCAAGGAGCTGGCGCAGATGTGTCCCGAGGCCAAGATCGACCCCGATGTGCTCTACGTCGACGATGGCGACCTGATCACCAGCGCCGGTACGGCCGCAGGCATCGATGCCTGTCTGCACCTCGTGCGACGTGAGCTGGGCAGCGCGGTCGCGACGCGCATCGCCCGCCGGATGGTGGTGCCACCCCAGCGCGATGGCGGGCAGCGGCAGTACGTCGAGCTGCCGGTGCCGGAGTGCTCGGCCGAGAGTCTGTCCCCGGTGTTGACCTGGATGCTCGACAACATCACGGTCGAGCACCCGGTCTCGTCGCTTGCCCAGCGGGCCGCGATGTCGGATCGAACTTTCGCTCGCAGATTCGTTGCCGAGACCGGGACGACGCCCCACAAGTGGCTATCCATGCAACGGGTGCTGCATGCTCGAAGCCTCTTGGAAGAGACCGACCTTGGTGTTGAATCCATAGCAACGAGAAGCGGATTCGGCACGGCCGCTCTGTTGCGTCATCACTTCCATCGAGTCGTGGGCGTTGCCCCCCAGGACTATCGACGAACGTTCTCGTCGACCTGACCAGCCGGTGACTGTCAAACTCGCCCAGGACAACCAGCCGCCTTCTGACAGGTCGCGTGCTGGCTCGCGAAGGAGAGGACTTCGCCGCGGTCTGACTATCTGATGACGAGGCGAGCGCGTGCCGTCTTGACGGTCAGCGGTTGGAGTGGTCCGGCGACCGTGACGGTGTCGGGGATTGGGATCCAGGCTCCGCCAGAGATCCTGAACTCGCCACCAAAGGTGATGTCCACATGCGTGTTGTAGATGCCGGCTGTGGCGTAGGTGTGGGTGATGTCGCCACCGGGGTACGGCCCGCCCGCCGATGTGGTCGGGCCAAGAGTCTTGCCGTCACCGAAGACGTAGGAGTAGCTGTCCAGGGTGGGTCGGATCTGGACCTGCTGCCCGAGCATGGTGAGGGTGTCGGCCTCGCCAGGTTGGAAGCCGGCCTCGGGCCACGCCGCGGCGAAGTACGTCGGCAGGGTGACCAGGGTGACATTGCCCTCGGGCTGGATGTGCACGGTTGGCCTGGACCATGGGGTGTTGTGGAATGCGGCCAGGATCTGACCCAGACCGAGTACCGGCTTGCCCGGAACAAGGTCGACCAAGCAGGTGGTCCCGATGACCTGCCAGCCTGCTACCTGCACGCCGTTGGCGCCGACCTCGCGCCGGTACAGCCGGATCAAGGGGCCCAGTCCTTGCGCTGCCGTGTTGCCGGCGCAGGTCTGGGTCGCGCTGAGACAGAGAGAGTTGAGGCCGCCGAGGGTGTTCGACGGGCAGGCGTACACGCTCGCGTACTCGTAGGACCGCGGGTCGGGTGCCCCAGTCTTGAGGTCCAGACCGTTACTTGCTCGGCCTAGTTGAATCCTTGTCAGACCTGTTTCGATACCGCCGCTGTCCACAACACACTGTGAGAGGTCGGTCGGGTCACAGGTCGAGTCCGCGCTGGCGGTTTCTGACACCAAAAGGGACGCAGCCAAGAGGATGAACGCAGCAGGGAAGCGCAGCCATCGGCGTCTCACTTCCTGACTCTGATCTCATGTACGCGCCAGCCGCTTAAGGACCACCCGACCGTCACGACGAACTTGAGCAGCTTTGCCTGTGTTCCGCTCTTTACTACGGCACCGGTGATGTCGATCACCGCACCAACCCGCTGTTCACCAACTACCAGCACCTCGGATTCGCTGATTGACCCGACGGTGCTTATGGTCAGGACTTCGCCTTGGTAGTGCTGTCGCTTGGCTGTGAGATCCACTGCGGTTCCCTCTAAAGCGGCGCAGGTCTTGCAGGTCTTGGCGCTCAAGCCAGCGATCAAGCCAGCTTGTGGCTTGCTCCACGCGATGTTCAGCTGCGAGTAGAAGTAGCGGACGAAGGCTTCTGCACCGGCGGGGGTGTGGGCTCGGGCGGCGGCGGGGATATTGGGGTCGATCGTGGGGCCAGCCGTGGTGGGGGAGACCGAGACAGTTGGCGCCGACGTGGATGTGGTGGGCGAAGAGGTCGAGGATGAGGGGTCGGGCTTAGCGCCCCCACCGCATGCGGAGAGCAAGATCGAGGCCGCCAGAATTGCAACCGGGGCCTTCTTCACGGTGCCTCCAACGGTCCTGAGTTGCTGCTGGCAGTCATGGTTTCCACCTCAGACCAGCCCGACGCCCAGACTCCGTGAACAACGAACTGCGGACGCCCCATACACCATCCTGACAGCGATTATGCCCGATTCACGAACTTAAGGCATCTTGTCCACAATCTGTGGGCAATCATGTGGACAAGATGCGCAATCTGGACAATACGACGCAGGAATCGGGCCGTCTGGGACACCAGAACCGAGCGACACGCCGACGCCACGCGGGATCCCCGAAACCGCTTGATTCCACACCAGCGTCGCCGTAGGATCACTACATCTAGTAGTTACACAGGTGTACTTCATCCACATGTAGTCCCCAGGACAATCGGACTTATCCCCAGGTCATCCACACGTTGACCACAGGTTTGTCCCCAAGGGCCACCGGGCGGCACCCAAACGGGGGCTCACGGCATACGCACGACGCACGCACACGACATACAGACCAGAAAGGCCCGGAATCCACGATGCACTGCCCCTTCTGCCGGCACACGGACAGCCGTGTCATCGACAGCCGCACAGCGGATGACGGCACGGCGATGCGGCGGCGTCGGCAGTGTCCGGAGTGCAACCGGCGTTTCACCACGATCGAGACGGCGAGCCTGGCGGTGGTCAAGCGCAGCGGCGCTACCGAGCCGTTCAGCCGCAACAAGGTCCTGGTCGGCGTGCGCAAGGCTTGTCAGGGACGTCCGGTCAGCGAGGACGCCCTGGCCAGGCTTGCCCAGCGGGTCGAAGAGGCGATCAGGGCACAGGGGAGCGCGGAGATCGACGTGCACGAAGTGGGGCTGGCCATCCTCGGGCCACTGCGCGAGCTCGACGAGGTCGCCTACCTGAGGTTCGCCAGCGTCTATCAGGGCTTCGACAGCCTCGAGGACTTCGAGTCCGCGATCACGCTGCTACGCGCCGAGCAGGAACCCACAGGACAAGAGCCTGACCCAGCCGGCCTGGGGGTACCTCCCGCTCGCGGGGGAACGACGACCAGCTAGCCCCAGCACGAAACCCATCACTGTCGGTGGTGGCAGCAAGACTTAGGAACAATCCCGAAGAACCAGGTCAAGGGAGACCAGCAATGACGGAGACGACCGGCGCAAGCACGGGGGCGCGACGCAGCAGCGGAAAGAAGGGCGTGAAGATCGAGCGCATCTTCACCACGCCCGGCGTGCACCCCTATGACGAGGTCACCTGGGAGCACCGCGACGTCGTCCAGCAGAACTGGAAGACCGGCGTGACGATCTTCGAGCAGCGCGATGTCGAGTTCCCGGACTTCTGGTCGGTCAACGCATCCACCATCGTCACCACCAAGTACTTCCGCGGCGCGGTCGGCACCCCCGAGCGTGAGAAGGGCCTCAAGCAGCTCATCGACCGCGTCGTCCTGACCTACGTCAAGGCCGGCAAGGACAACAGCTACTTCGCGACCCCCGATGACGCCGAGCTGTTCGAGCACGAGCTGACATGGGCGTTGCTGCACCAGGTCTTCAGCTTCAACTCCCCGGTCTGGTTCAACGTGGGCACCAGTTCCCCGCAACAGGTCTCGGCTTGCTTCATCCTCGCCGTTGACGACTCGATCGACTCGATCCTCAACTGGTATCGCGAAGAGGGGTTCATCTTCAAGGGCGGCTCCGGCGCCGGCGTGAACCTCTCGCGAATCCGCAGCTCCAAGGAGCTGTTGTCGTCGGGCGGTACGGCGAGTGGTCCGGTCAGCTTCATGCGCGGCGCCGACGCGTCGGCCGGCACCATCAAGAGCGGCGGCGCCACGCGTCGTGCAGCCAAGATGGTGGTGCTGGATGTCGACCACCCCGACATCGAGCAGTTCGTTGCGACCAAGGCCCTCGAGGAGCGCAAGATCCGGGCGCTGCGTGACGCCGGCTTCGACATGGACCTGGACGGCAAGGACATCGTCTCGGTCCAGTACCAGAACGCCAACAACTCGGTGCGCGTCAGTGACGAGTTCATGCGTGCGGTCGAGGAGGGAAAGGAGTTCGGACTACGGGCTCGCGCCACCGGCGACGTCATTGAGACCATCGACGCCAAGGGGCTCTTCGAGAAGATCGCCAAGGCCGCGTGGGAGTGCGCCGACCCGGGTCTCCAGTACGACGACACGATCAACGACTGGCACACCAACCCCGAGACCGGCCGGATCACTGCATCCAATCCCTGCTTCCCGGCCGACCAACGAGTTGTCACCGACAAGGGACTTGTTGCGATCGGTGACCTGGTTAGCCGAGCAGCCCACGGCGAGGTCTTCGATGTCTATACAAATGACGTCACGAGCGAGGCCGAGCCCACGTCTCGAGTGGTCGCGACCACCCCTGTCCGATACATGGTGACCGGCACCAATGAGATCCTCGAGCTTCGTTTCACCGACGGCTCCCGACTCCGCTGCACGCCAAATCACCGTGTGTGGACCGACAACCGTGGTTGGGTGCATGCCCAGGATCTGCTCGAGAATGACGAGGTCACGCGCTCCTTCCACTACGCGCCGCGCACGATGGCCGAGCAGTCGCTGCCGATGGCTGCTCGCTCGGTGGCGCTCAAGGCGCAGAGCCTCAACCTGCCTGAGAAGTGGGATGAGGAGCTGGCTCATTATCTGGGCTGGCTGACCGGAGACGGCTGCCTGACAAATGACGCCGCAGTCACGGTCTACGGCGGGGTGGGGGAGCACCAGAGTGTGATGCCGCGTCACCAGGCCCTGCTTGCCGCCTGGACCGGTTTCTCGGCCAAGCCCAGTCTGCAGCAGAACGGCACCATGCAGCTGCGTAGCGGCAATGGCGAGGTTCGCGAGTACTTGGCGGCCTTGGGAATTTCCCAGGAGCGGTCGCCTGGCAAGGTCATCCCGGCTGCGGTTTTCGAGGCTCCGGAGGAGTCCCTGGTCTCGTACCTCAGCGGACTCTTCGACGCGGATGGCTGCGTCGTCAACGACATTGCCAAGGGAACGCGCTATGTCGGTCTCGGCAGCCGCTCAGAGGAGCTGCTGCTGGGCGTTCAGGATCTGCTGGCCTCACTGGGCATAGCCAGCCGAATCTACAACGCCGGAACCAAAACTGAGTCCTTCCGCTATACCCGCAAGGACGGCAGTGAGGCCGTCTATGGCTCTGAGGGTCCGTCGTTCGACCTGAGGATTACAGGTCCTTCGTTGCGCGAGTTCGCGGTGACCATCGGGTTCACGCTGCCAGCCAAGTCGGAGAAGCTGACCCAGGTCGTGGACCACCACAGCGCCTACAAGGTCAAGGAGACCGTTCGTCTTGTGTCACGGGAGTCACGTGGTTTCGAGACCACGTACAACCTGACCGAGCCGCGGAACCATTCCTACGTGGTCAGCGGAGTGGTTGTCGCCAACTGCAGTGAATACATGTCGCTGGACAACTCTTCCTGCAACCTGGCCTCGCTCAATCTGCTCAAGTTCCTGCGCGACGACGACACCTTCGACGCCGCGAAGTACCAGAAGGTCGTCGAGCTCGTCATCACCGCGATGGACATCTCGATCTGCTTCGCGGACTTCCCGACCGAGCCGATCGCGAAGACCACCCAGGACTACCGCCAGCTGGGCATCGGCTACGCCAACCTCGGCGCTCTGCTCATGGCGACCGGTCACGGCTACGACTCCGACGGTGGTCGCGCGCTGGCCGCCTCGCTGACCTCGCTGCTCACCGGTGCGGCATACAAGCGCTCCGCCGAGCTGGCTGCCGTGGTTGGTCCGTATGCCGGGTACGCCCGCAACGCCGACGCCCACAAGCGCGTCATGCGCAAGCACCAGGCAGCCAACGACAAGCTCCGGCCGCTGGACGAAATGGATGGTGACATCCACCGTCTGGCCACCAAGGCGTGGGATGACGTCGTCAAGCTTGGCGAGAAGAACGGCTACCGCAACGCTCAGGCTTCGGTGCTGGCGCCCACCGGAACTATAGGTTTCATGATGGACTGCGACACGACCGGCATTGAGCCGGACTTCTCGCTGGTCAAGTTCAAGAAGCTCGTCGGCGGTGGCTCGATGCAGATCGTCAACCTGACGATCCCGCGCGCGCTGCGGAAGATGGGCTACACCAACGAGACCGTCGAGGCGATCGTCGAGTACATCGCCGACAAGGGTCACGTCATTGACGCGCCCGGTCTCAAACCGGAGCACTACGAGGTCTTCGACACCGCGATGGGCGCCCGCTCGATCTCGGCCATGGGTCACGTCCGGATGATGGCCGCCGCCCAGCCGTTCCTGTCCGGTGCGATCTCCAAGACGGTCAACCTGCCTGAGGACGCCACCGTCGAGGAGATCGAAGACGTCTACCTGCAAGGCTGGAAGCTCGGCCTCAAAGCGATGGCCGTTTACCGCGACAGCTGCAAAGTCGGCCAGCCGCTGTCCGATGGCGGGTCGACCGCCAAGGACGCCGCGGCGGACAAGGCTGCCGGCAAGGTCGAGCGGATCATCGAGTACCGCCCGGTCCGCAAGCGTCTGCCCAAGCGTCGCCCGAGCCAGACCATCTCGTTCTCCGTGGGTGGCGCCGAGGGTTACCTGACGGCTGGCTCCTACCCCGATGACGGCCTGGGCGAGCTGTTCCTGAAGTTTGGCAAGCAGGGCTCGACCCTGGGCGGCGTCATGGATGCGTTCTCGATCGCCGTCTCGATCGGCCTGCAGTATGGCGTGCCGCTGGAGACCTTCGTGGAGAAGTTCACCAACCTGCGCTTCGAGCCGGCCGGCCTGACCGACGACCCGGACATCCGGATGGCGCAGTCGATCATGGACTACGTGTTCCGTCGCCTGGCGCTGGACTACATGGACTTCGAGACCCGTTCGTTCATGTGCATCCACACGGCCGATGAGCGGATGCGTCAGCTCGAGACCGGCTCCTATGCCGCTCCGGTCGACTCCGAGTCCGACGAGGATGTCGAGGAGGAGCTCGAGGGCTTCGCCCAGTCAGCCAACCTCGCAAAGAAGGCGAACAAGTCGGCGGGGTCGAAGTTCAAGGCCGCCGACGTCAAGTCCGGTTCGGGCGCCGCTTCGGCCAAGGTCGTTGAGGGCGTGCACTCCACTGCCGAGCTGATGGAGAAGTTCGCCGGCAAGTCGGCGGACGCTCCGATATGCCTGGTCTGCGGAACCAAGATGCGACCGGCTGGCTCGTGCTATGTGTGCGAAGGATGCGGGAGTACCAGCGGCTGTAGCTAAGACCTTCCGCTATTGCTACTGATGCAACAAAGGAGGCACCGCCTTCTGCGTGAAGATGCCAGGTCCGAGGGCGGTTCCGGAAAGTTCCGGGGCCGCCCTCGGCGCGTGCCGTGAGCCGCAGGATGTTGACGGCGCTGAGGGAGCTAGGTAGAGTTAGACCATGGTCAGGACGCCGAAGATGTCGAGCTCAGTGATGAGCGTGCTTGAGTTGTTCCTTGAGGACCCCCAGACGGTCCGCTATGGGCTGGAGATCGGGGCCTTCACGGGCCTGGCGAGCGGGACGATCCATCCGGTTCTCGCCCGGCTGGAAGGGGCTGGGTGGGTGGAGAGCGAGTGGGAGGAGATCGATCCCTCGAGCGTCGGACGTCCACGCCGGCGGTTCTACCGACTCACGGCTGCCGGGGTTGAGCAAGCCAGCGCGGCATTAGCCGTGGTCGCTGCCCGCCGCGGGAGATTGGCGCGTCGGCTCGGGACGACACACGGGCATTCACCGCTCCCCGGCGAGGCGTGACATGACGGGGCTGGCACGGATGCTGCTGAACGTGACGGCAAGACTGCTGCCTCGCGCTGCCAGGCGTCGGTACCAGGAGGAGCTCGACGCTGAACTGCTACAGGTTGCGCCACGGGGCAGGGTGTCGTTCGCCTTCTCCATGCTGGCATCAGTGCCAAAGCTTCGATGGGAGGTCCTCGCGGGCCTTAGCGGGGGACGCCCATCGCTGAGGTGCTACCTCGGCAGGCACGGCAAACGGGTGGTCCACCCGAACCCGGAGGACCACAGCATCATCGCGCTGGTGTGCCGACGGTGCGGTCAGGTGCGAGATCCGCGCCAGTACCTGCATGCGAGCGACGCAAATGGCGTGGCATGGAACGCTCAAGGGCAATGACTCAGGGCCACTATTTGGTCTCCCTCGATCAGACCGGCAGGGTCGGGGGCAGGAGCTCTCGTACTCCTTCGCACACCGGCAGGCGACCTCGATCTTGGCAGCCCACTCGAGCGCCTCCTCGCGTGAGGGCACGTCGACGACCGCGAACCACCCGAGAACCTCCTTGGCCTCCGGGCAAGGGCCGTCAGACCAGCTCGCCGCGCTTCCTGCTCAGGTAGGCGCGCTCGGCCGAGTTCTGGGTGGCGGCGATGGCGGCGTCGTACGACTCCTTCGCCTCGGCGGTCCGGCCGAGCCTGCGGAGCATGTCGGCACGGGCGACGTGCCATGCGTGGTAGCCCGTGAGCGGCAGCCGGTCGACCATGGTGAGGGCGACCTTCGGGCCATCCAGCTCCGCGACCGCAACCGCGCGGTTGAGCACGACGATCGGCGAAGGGTCGAGCAGGGTCAGCTGGTCGTACAGTGCGACCACCTGCGACCAGTCCGTGTCCGACGCGGTGGGGGCGTCGGTGTGGACGGCGTTGATCGCGGCGAGTATCTGATAACGGCCGGGTCGGTTGATCGCGAGGCACTCGCGGACCAGGTCGAGCCCCTCGGCGATCAGCGTGCGGTTCCAGCCCGCGCGATCCTGCTCGCCGAGCGGGACCAGCTGCCCATTCCGCACGCGGGCCTCACGCCGTGCCTCGGTGAGGAGCAGGAGCCCGAGCAGTCCGGCTACCTCCGGCTCCTCGGGGAGCAGTTGGCGGAGGAGCCGTGTCAGCCGGATGGCCTCGCCCGTGAGCTCGGCGCGCACCGGGTCGCCGTCACCGGTGGCGAGGTAGCCCTCGTTAAAGACGAGGAAAAGTACCGCCAGCACGCCGCCGAGCCGCTCGGTGAGGTCGGCGGCCTCGGGCACCCGGTAGGGCACCTTCGCCGCCGCGATCTTCTTCTTCGCCCGAGTGAATCGCCGCGCCATCGTGGTCTCGGGCACGAGGAATGCCTGCGCGATCTCAGCCACAGTCAGCCCGCCGAGGAGGCGGAGCGTCAGCGCGATCCGCGCCTCCGGTGCGAGCGCCGGGTGGCAGCAGGTGAATAGCAGCCGCAATCGGTCGTCCTCGACCGGTCCGGTGTGCTCGTGGGGCGTGTCGTCGTGGAACATGAAGGCCGCCTGGTGCTTCGCGTCGCGCTGCTTCTCGCGGCGGATCCGGTCGATCGCGCGGTTGCCCGCGGTGGTGGTGAGCCAGCCGCCGGGGTTGGGAGGTACGCCGAACTCCGCCCACTTCTCCAACGCCGCCACCAACGCCTCACCCGCCGCCTCCTCTGCGATGTCGATGTCGCCGAAGCGGCGGACGAGCGAGGCGATCAGGCGGCCGTACTCCTCGCGGAAGACCCGCTCGACGGCCGCAGCTCCGTCCTGCATCGATCAGTCGTCGTTCGGGCCGGCTCAGGCGAGGCCGTCGAACGGACGGACCTCGACCTTGCCCCGGCACGCCTTGGAAGCCGCGGCCGCGAGCCTGAGCGCTACGTCGAGGTCGGGCGCGTCGATGACCCAGAAACCCCCGATGACCTCCTTGGTCTCCAGGTAGGGGCCGTCGGTCATCACCGGCGTCTCACCCTGGCCGTCGACGACGGTCGCGGTCGATGCCGACTGAAGCCCACCGGCGAAGACCCAGTAGCCATCGGCTTGAAGCTTGTCGTTGAAAGCGCCGGTCGCGGCGAACGCCTCCTCCATCTCCTCCTTGGAGCCGTAGTTGCCGAACTCGTCCCTCTCGGCCGGGCCGTGCACGGTCAGCAGGTAGTGCGTCATCTCAGTTCTCCTCGGTTCCGGGCGGTCCCGATGACCGCCTTCTACTCCACCACGAACGGCATCCCGGTGATACGACAACCTGCCCCAGAAGGCCTCGCGATCAGGTTCCTCAGAGGCTGATCAACGACTTGGGCCATCCCCCCACAATGGTCTACGTCAGTTAGGTGACCCTAAGGGATTCAGAGAAGCGGATCATCAGGCTCATGAAGAAGCCAGTGACTGCGGTCCTGGACTGGCTCTGGGACTGCCTCACCTACATCGTGATGAACCAGGGCGTGACTGAATCGCGTCAGCACCCGTTCTTCCCTCGAATTCGGGCGGCTGGCGGAGCAGGGCTGGACATCACTCGCCGAGGATCTGACGAAGCAGGCGGAGCCCAACGCTCGTGAAGTGGGACTCGTGGCGATCAGAACGACCGGGGATCAAGGGTTTTGACAGTCTGCCCATCAGTGCGGTGAAAACGCAGAAGCACAGCGCCGCTTCCGGGCAGTTCATAGGTGACCCGTCCGTCCAGGAAAGCGCATCTGACTGAGCTGGTCGTTGAAGTGAAAGTGCAGCTCGTCATCGACCAGCTGCCAGTCGAGCTCGCGGTGCCGTCCTCGAAGAAGCCATCGACAGACACTGACATCATCACGATGATCTTCCTCATCGGGCTCCCTCCGAAGTGCGCCAGTAGGAGACAGCGTACGGCGGAGACGAATGCACACACACGATGACAAAGGCCGAAAACCGTTGTCGCACAACGCAAATAACTTCCCCAGGATTGTCTTAGCCTCTGGGCAGGTCCCACACAGACCGCTACCGTCGGAGGCGCGAGAAACGGTTCTGCGCCGGGGACGACCCACCCTGGTGCGTCCGCACCTGAGCGATCATCCGCCCGGCGTGCACATCAGCTGCTCTTGGCTGCGGCTGACTTCTGCAGCGTCGCCCAACCAGGCGTGAACCAATGCGGCCTCGCAGCAACCAAGCCGGGGCAAACGGACTCTGGAGGACCTTCATGCGGAAAGTTATCGCCATCACCGGCGTCGCGATTCTTGCGACGGCGTTATTGAGCGTGCCAGGAACATCGAGCGCCGCGCCCGCGGACACGCGCCTGGTGCCAAGCTCGGGCATCACCTCGATCCGAAGCCTTGGGAGCGGTGCAGAGGGACTGCAGCAACCCGAGCTTCGCGCGGGACCGGATAACGCCGAAGGCACGGGCGTCGCGGTGAACCGACCACGGCCCGGCTTCAACAAAGGCGTCTTCCCGAAGAAGCCCTTGGATGCTCCGGTCGTCGCCTCGAGTGCCGTTGCCACCACGAATCCGGGCATTCAGGCCAGCATTCAGGGTCTGAACCACCGCGACCAGCGACTTGCCAATGGCGGCAACCAGTTCTCCGTCGAACCCCCCGACCAGGCGCTCTGCGTCGGGAACGGCTTCACCGTTGAGTCGGTCAACAGCGTTCTGCGCGTTTACGACACGAGCGGCGCGCCCCTGACAGGCGTCCAGGACCTCAATACCTTCTTCGGCTACGCGGCAGCGATCAACCGCAGAACTGGAGCGATCGGACCGGACGTCATCGACCCGATCTGCCACTACGATCCGGACTTCAAGCGCTTCGTCGTGGCCATCACGACCCTGCACAGAACGTCGACCGGCGGCTTCTCCGGTCGCAATACCATCGACCTGGCTGTGTCCAGCACCGGTGACCCGAGGGCTTCGTGGACGGTGTACTCCGTCCCCGCTCAGAACGACGGCACGGAGGGCACGCCGAACCACGGTTGCACCCTGGACGGCGTCACGCCCGGTCCGTGCTTCCAGGACTACCCCCATATCGGAGGCGACGCGAACGGCGTCTACATCACCACCAACGAGTACGACCTGTTCGGTCCCGCATACCACGCCAGCCAGGTGTTCGCTTTGTCCAAGAGCGCGCTCGCGACACATCCCGCGTCCCTGCCGGTGACCTTGGTCCAGAACCTGCGGCTGGCCGGAACCCCCGGCTTCACCGTCTGGCCGGCGACGTCGCCGGCCGGTCAGTACTCAGGCGAACGCAATGGCACCGAGTACCTTCTTAGCTCGATAGCGGGGGACGGCTCGGAGACGGGGAATCCCACCGGAACTGCACGACGGATTGGTGTGTGGGCCCTCACGAACACGGCCTCGTTGAACACCGCAGCACCCGCTCTCGGGATCACGAGCAGCCTGACCAACAGCGCGACGTACGTCTTCCCCCCGAAGGCCGACCAGAAGGCCGGGGACTTCCCCCTCGGTCAGTGCGTCAACGACACGACGACAACCACGGTGGCCGGAACAGGGTGCTGGAAGCTGTTCTTCAATACCGAGCCGGCACATAACGAGGTCCTCTCGCACCTGGACTCCAATGACACCCGCATGCAGCAGACGTGGTACTCCAACGGCATTCTCTGGGGTTCACTGGACACTGCGGTCAGGGTCGGCGGGGCACTTCGGTCCGGTGTGGCGTGGTTCGCCATTGCTCCCAAGATCAACGGCGCGGGCATGGTCATAGGTCTGCTCCGGAACCAGGGGTATCTCGCACTCGCGGGAAACAACCTGACCTACCCGGCGATCGCCATGTTGCCCAGCGGACAGGGTGCCATCGCCTTCAGCGTTGTGGGACGCGACCACTACCCGAGCGCGGCCTACGCATCCATCAGCGCGAGTGGAACGGTCGGTCCGATCCACATCGTCGCCGAGGGCGCCGGCCCCGCTGACGGTTTCACCAGTTACACGGCGTTCGTCGGCAACCCGCCGCGCACTCGCTGGGGAGACTACGGTGCAGCGGTGACTGACGGCAGCTCAATCTGGCTTGCCTCGGAGTACATCGCCCAGACCTGCACGCTCGGTGAGTACCTCACAGCCCCGATCGGCAGCTGTGGTGGCACCCGGACGTCACTCGCGAACTGGTCGACGAGGGTGACAAACATCAACCCGTAACAGCATTCCATCCACCGAGGCCCGGCCGCCAGAAGGCGACCGGGCCTCAGTGCGCCTGTCTCAGAACTGGTGCTGGTCCGTGTCGCATGCCGCAGTGTCAGCTGAGGCATCGCGGGCCAGATAAGGTAAGCCTCGCTTGTTTGTGCGTCGCGCCAATCTGGCTGGCATTCGTCGCCAGGTGGTTGCCGGCGCGCAATTGGAAAATGGCGACATACGGTCGTCACGAAACTGAAGGTAGAGAACACATGGAGCGCAAGACTCTTGACGGATTGCTGATCAGCGTCGGACTCGTGCTGGCAGCCGTCCTGCTCGTCGCTGGTGGCCTGCTTGTCTGGGCCGGCTCGTTCGTCGGCAACGAGGTGAACACCCAGCTCAGCGCTCAGAAGATCTTCTTCCCGCCATCAGGGCCGGCTACGGCGGACCCGAGGATTGGGCCGTTCCTGAACCAGTACGCAGGCCAGCAGCTCACCACGGGCAAGCAGGCCAAGGCGTACGCCGATCACTTCATCGCTGTCCACGTCGCCGAGGCCACCGGCGGTAAGTCCTACGCGGAGATCTCCTCGGCGCAGAAAGCAGCTCCCGATGACCCAAAGCTGGTCGCGCTGAAGCAGACCGCCTTCCAGGGTGAGACGCTGCGTGGCTTGCTGCTCAACGCCTATGCCTTCGGCACCATGGGCACCATCGCAAGCATCGCCGGCATCGTCTCCTTCATTGGCGCTGCAGCACTGTTGGTGATGGCGCTACTGGGCTTCGGTCACAGGCGCAAGCTCGACGCGTAACACTCGGCCCTGCTGTTAGTCGGCACCCCCCTCGCGTGGCTCGCCAGGCGAGGAGGGTGCCGCCATCACAAAGAAACGCAAATTCGGCTGACACGGCCGGGGGAAAACTCAGCCCAACGGCTCGAACGTGGCCGTGAAGTGGCGCAGGGCCGGAGGCTCGTCCACGATTCGGTAGCCCTTGAGCTCGGTGGCGTGTCGGGCCACGTGCTCGCAGACCTCGATGACATAGTCGATGTGGCTCTGCGTATAGGTGCGCCGAGGGATGGCCAGCCGCACCAGGTCGAGGGCGGCGGGAACCTCCGAGCCGTCCGGCTGGCGGCCGAACATCACCGTGCCGATCTCGATGCTGCGGACCCCGCCGGCTTCGTACAGGGCCACCGCGAGCGCCTCGCCGGGGTACTCCAGGGGTGGGATGTGGGGGAGCAGAGCCCGGGCGTCCAGGTACACGGCGTGTCCGCCGATCGGGGTCAGAACCGGCACTCCGGCCTTCACCAGCGCCTCGCCCAGGTACCCGGTCGAGCGGATCCGGTAGCGCAGGTAGTCGTGACTCACGACCTCTTTCAAACCCTGAGCCAGAGCCTCGAGGTCCCGGCCGGCCAGCCCGCCGTACGTCGGGAAGCCCTCGGTGAGGATGAGCACATTGCGGCATTCACGGGCCAGCTCGTCGTCGTTCATGGCCAGCCAGCCACCGATGTTGCCCATCGGGTCCTTCTTGGCGCTCATCGTCATACCGTCGGCCAGAGAGGCCATCTCGCGCACGATGTCGGCGACGTCACGGTCGCCGTGCCCGGGCTCGCGCTCGTGGATGAACCAGGCGTTCTCGGCGAAGCGGCAGGCATCCAGGAACAGCTTCTTGCCGTATCTGTCGCACACTTCGCGGACAGCGTGCAGGTTGGCGAGCGAGACCGGCTGACCGCCCCCGCTGTTGTTGGTGATCGTGATGAACACGACGGGGACGTCGTCGCCGCGTGCGCGCAACAACGCCTCCAGCGCCTCGATATCCATGTTGCCCTTGAACGGGTGGACGGCCTGTGGGTCGCGGCCCTCGGCGATGACCAGGTCGACAGCCGTTGCCCCCGAGGCCTCGACGTTGGCCCGGGTGGTGTCGAAGTGGGTGTTGTTGGGGACGACCTTTCCCGGACCGCCGAGGACGCTGAAGATGATCTTCTCCGCTGCACGTCCCTGGTGGGTGGGGAGCACATGTTCGAACGGGAAGAGCTCACGTACCGCGTCCCGGAAGATGAAGAAGGAGGGCGACCCGGCATACGACTCGTCCCCGTGCTGTATGGCGGCCCACTGGTCGCGGCTCATCGCGCCGGTCCCCGAGTCGGTGAGCAGGTCGATCAGCACGTCCTGCGCGTTGACCTTGAACAGGTTGTAGCCCGCCGTGGCGATCGCAGCCTTGCGCTGCTCCGGTGTGGTCATCCGAAGGGGTTCCACGGAGTGGATTCGGAAGGGCTCGATGATCGTGTTGAAAGTCGGTGCGTCCATGCCTCTGATCGTGCCCGCTGACCGCTTCGACGTGAAGGGCTGTCGGGGCTCTGATCGCGGCCTGTACCTTCTGTACGCAAGGTCTTTGCGGCTGAACGGGCGTGACTGTAAGGAGGGTTCGTGGACCGGGTCGACTGGCGGATTCTGGCTGAGCTCCAGGACGACGCCCGGCTCTCCTTCAACGAGTTGTCGCGTCGCGTGAACCTGTCCGCACCGGCAGTCGCCGATCGGGTGCGCCGGCTGCAGGACGACGGCGTGATCACCGGCTACCACGGGCATGTCAATCCGGTCCTGGCCGGCCGGGGGGTGCGGGCCATCGTGCGGATGCACTGCTACGGACCGACCTGCGTCTTGAGGGACCCCGCCGTTCACAGCTGGCCCGAGGTGCAGACGATGCATCGGGTCACCGGCGACGACTGCTCCGTGCTGCTGGTTGCCGTCGAGGACATACCCGCGTTCGAGACGCTGCTCGACCGTCTGTCGATCTACGGGCAGTCCACCAGCAGCATGGTGCTGGACGACCTCATTCCATGGAGCCCGGTCCTGCCACCGGACGCGAGCGCCCCCGACTCAGCAGTCTGATGCCTGCGCGGTTACGACATCATGGGCAGTATGCACGGCCACTATTACCGCGACGCCCGCCTGATCCAGGAACAGCTATCGGAGGCCGGCCATCCGGACTGGGCTCTGCAGATCGACGACGCGATCGAAGACGGGTCATCAGCCTCCGAGATTCTCAAGGCGCTGCGAACGACGTTGACCCAGATCCGGGACCAGAACCTGGGTCTGTCGCCGCAGCTGGAGGGTGAGATCGAGGTCCTCATGAAGGCTATTGGCTGATCGTTCCGGCGAGGAAGCGACGTGGGTCGCTGCTCACTTTCAGCAGGCAGGACCTACCCGCTCGGTCCGAAGCGTTCGACCCGGATCAACCCCTCATTGACACCGGCGTCGACAAGCTGGGAGCTGGTGGCTTCGGCGAAGCCGGCCGAGCCGCAGACGTAGTAGGTGGACTCCGGAACCAGGTGTGACGCGATCTCGGCCGGGCTGAGCCGGCCGGCGGGACGACCGCTCGCGCCGGTTTCGCGGGTCAGCGTGATGAACGCCCCTGAGGCCATGAGCTCGTCGGCATAGGGGAGCTCTGCCAACGTGCGTGCGGACACGACGAGCTGGAGAAGGTCGCTGCGCCCCAACGCCTCTGCGTGCCGGAGCATCGCGACCAAGGGGACAACACCTGTTCCACCGACGATCCCGACGGCGGGGGAGGCTCCGTCCCAGACGAACCAACCACCGATCGGGCCGCGCACCTCGAGGACGTCGCCGACCGTGAGCCCCTCGGCCAGGTAGGTCGAGACCTCACCGTTGTCCAGATGCTCGACGAAGAACTCGCATTGCGGGTCCGACGGAGGAGAGGCAACGGAATACGAGCGTTGCGCGATGTAACCGTCGGGCGCACTCAGGCGGACGACGTAATGCTGTCCCGCCATGTGGTCCACCCGGTCATCGACCTCGAGGCGAAGCATGACGCCTCGTGGCGTGGGGTGAGCGATTTCACGGACCGTCGCCCGGCGCCATCCTCCAGCGGGTGCCCGGCGATCAGTCGCCCTGATAGCGCTGCTCATGCCACGGGTCTCCTAGGTCGTGATATCCGTTGCGCTCCCAGAATCCCTGCTCGTCGTGGTTGAGAAGGGTCAGGAGTGTCACCCACTTCGCGCTCTTCCAGAAGTACAGGTGCGGGACCAGCAGTCGCAACGGACCGCCATGCTCGGGGGGCAGCAGTTTGCCCTCGTGAGTCCAGACCACCCAGGCCTGGCCGCCGCGCACGTGCTCCAGCGGCAGGTTCGTCGTGTACCCCGTCGTGGACGTGGCCAGGACATGGGTTGCCTCTGGTAGGGGTCCTGCCGCGTCTAGCAGCACATCGACACTCACACCGGAAAAACGGGTGTCGAGCTTGGACCAGCTGGTGACGCAGTGGATGTCGCCCCGGTACTCCGACTCCTGGAGCCCGTGGAGGTCCGCCCAGCTCCATGTGTGCTGATCTGCTACCAACCCGTCGACGGACATCGTCCAGCTGTCCGTTTCCAGCCGAGGGGTCACCTCGGCGCTGAGCACGGGGAAGTTCTTACCGACGTCGTACTGGCCAGGGGGCAGTCGTGGGTCGCGTTCGGCCTGGTGCCGGCCCAGGAACCCGCGGGTGAACCCGCTCACGACTGCACCCGCATGCGAGGCGGGTGTGACCCGCGGATCCCTTGCGTTCGCACAGGTGCTCCCTACGTGCCGTCGTATGCCGCACGCAGCGCGGCTATGTCAATCTTGGTCATCTTCAACATCGCCTGCAAGCGTTCTTGAATATGGAGACGTAAAAGGTGGCGGCGTCCCCTGCCTGATTGTCGAACCAGAGAAATGGCCTGATTTCTGCATTGCGTACTCCTTTGTCTAACAAATTGGACGGTGCGAGACCGTTATGTCCATGGCGTAGCGCGGTGCGAATCGATCGAAGAAAAAGTACACCGCAGACATGGGTTCCGTCACGGGTGTGAATGGGTGCAGGCTGAGATTCCCGCAGTCCGGCCCAATCGGGTCCTGGACGTCAGGCTGATCCTGGAGGAGCCCATGGGAAGTCCGCGATTCATCACCGCTTCGCTCGCCGCAGTGGCGACCGCACTCATCGGTGCGGCCGTGAGTGTGGCCGCAGTGACCCCCGACACCATCGTGTCGGTAGGCAGCCCGCCCACGCCGTTCTCGCAGAACAAGCAGAACGAGCCCGCTGTGGCCATTGATGCCGGTCATCCCGACATCGTCGCCGGTGGATCCAACGACGAGATCGACATGGAGTCCTGTGCCGCGGGCAAGCCGAACACCTGCCCCTTCACCCCCGGGGTCGGCGTCTCTGGCATCTACTTCTCGTTTACCGGCGGTTCGACCTGGACGCAGCCGACCTACCAGGGCCTGACCGCCCGCGACTGCCCTGGCAAGGACCTATGCACGGCCCACCCTGGCCCGATCGGGACGTTGCCGGGCTACGCTGCCGCGGGGCTCGTTGCCGACGGTGATCCAGCTCTTGCATTCGGTCCCCGGCGCGACGCCAACGGCAAGTTCTCGTACGCGAACGGCTCACGCCTGTACTACGCAAACCTGACCTCCAACGTTGGGGCCACCCGCGCGACTGAGACGTTCAAGGGCTTCGAGGCGATCGCCGTGTCACGGGTCGACGACGTGGTCGCCGCGTCTAATGGAGACGAAAAGGCATGGATGTCGCCGGTGATCATCTCCAAGCAGTCCTCGACGACGTTCTCCGACAAGGAGCAGATCTGGGCCGACAACGCCTCGTCAAGCCGGTTCTTCGGCAACGTCTACGTCTGCTGGGCGTCCTTCCGCAGCAACAGTCGCGGCAATGCGCTCCCGACCCCTCTGACCATTGCTCGCTCCTCCGATGGTGGCAACAGCTGGACCACCGCGCAGGTGGGCCCCGCGACTGACAACCGCAACAACGCGCAGGCCGACGGCTGCACGGTTCGCACCGACAGCATCGGTAACGCCTACGTCTTCGGCGTCGGTGCCCGCAACGGCACCACCGTGCAGATGATGTACAAGTCGACCGATGGCGGCGTCCACTGGGTCGGTCCCACGATCGTCGCAACGGCCGTCGCACCAGGCGTGCTCGACCCCGTCCTGGGTCGACCGGTCATGGACGGCATGGCAGGTGCCCGGGTCGACCTCGCAGTCGGACCAAGCGTGGACATCGCCAACGGTGCTCCCACCGGGGCCGGCGCCACGAATGAGATCTTCATGACGTGGGCTGACGGTCGAGCGGGACTCGACCACGAGCAGCTCATGCTCACCCGTTCGAGCACCTTCGGGGCCAGCTGGGTCAGCCCAGCTGTCGTGCCACTCGCAGCCGGCGACAGGCCTGTCTACACCGCGCCCGCGGTGTCACCCGATGGCACGGACCTCTACATCGTCCACAACTCGTTCACCACGCCTTTCCGCCACGATACGGACAGTGCCCGCGGTCTGGTGGGCGAAGTGCTGCACGCCGATGTCGCTGCGGACGTTCCGTCCGCTTTCACCGTTCTGCACACCGGTGTGGTCGGTGACCCGCGCGGGACGAGCCAGAACGGCCTGACGGCCGAGTTCCTCGGCGACTACGTGTATGCCGCTGCCACCAACGACGGCGTCGTGGGCGTCTGGAACGACGCTCGATCTGCGGACGTCTGCCCGGCGATCAACGCCTACCGGGCATCGCTCTACACTGCATCGCCGACCGCGGCGCCAGACGTTCTGGGCTCCTGCTCTCCCGCGCCCGCGAGCGCTCCGAACTTCGGCAACAGCGACATCTTCGGTGGGAGGTACGCCGACCCGACACCGTGACCCCATGAGCGCGGCGGAGGATGCGGGATACCGAAGTGGTCCTGCGTCCTCCGTCAGCGTGTGGGAGCACCGCGAGGTGCGCAGCAGGTTAATCTTGCGCGGGAAGTAGTCGAGCGGCCCTTAGCGAACGATATGGTAAGAACCCTTGTTGGGAGGGAGAGGGCGTTCAGTACGTAGTGGTGGTTTGGTCGCCTCTATGTGTATCTGGTGGAACTCCCACGCCTTACCGGTGGCTATCACGTCTTCCAGGCAGTCGAGGTACTCCGAGCAGGCGAGGCACGCTTTCAGCATCTGCTCCCGCTCGCGTTTCGTCCCCAGTTCGGTAAGGAGTGCTTCCGAGTAAGGCTGGTCGTCCGTGCACGCGGGAACCGCGATCTCCAAGCTTTCATTCTCAATCATCGGGCGGTTCCGCCTCTTCTCGGGCGCTGCGTCATATCCGGTAGGAATTGACACAATCTATCCGGAACTGAAACAGGTGGGAGGCTTTTAGACCAAGACGTCAGATAGGGCTGCGCTCAGAGCGCCCGAGCCGCCACCAGGACGGCTGTTCGGGCATCACCGGACGCCCCCACATGCACCGGCAGACCCATGGTGGCAAGTGACCGCGCCATACCGTCGCCCATGTGGTTCACGACCACCGCCTCGACGTGCTCATCACGCAGGAACGTGACCACACGGGCATGATGGGAGCCAGGCGTGCCCTCGTCGTGCAGGGTGCTCCACGAGACCTCAACCTCGCGCCAGCTCACAATCTCGCCATCGACCACATCGGCCAGGGCGACACGGTCGGCCCGGCCCCAACCGTGGTCGATCATGCCTTCACTTGTCACTGGCGCGCACATCATCATTTCAGGGGCTACCTCTCGTTGTGGCGGTGTCCAAAGAAGCCGGCCAGGCGGTCGTACAGAGGCGCGTTCTGCGGCACCTCGACCTCGGGGCCGAACACTTTGCCATCTGCCTCGGTTCCGCGGTACGCGGGTGCGAGGGTCGCCCGCGCCCACGTGATCGCGGTGTCCCCGATCTCCGGGTCCAGTTCGGTTGGCTGTCCAGTGGCGACGGCCAGGTCCCAGCCATGAACGGCGAGCTCGGCGATCTGCTGATCGATCGGAAAACGCTTGGCGACCTCGCCCATTCCGGACATCTCCATGGTGCCCGTCAGGTCCCCTGCTGCACTCCAGGCACCGACCAGTCCTGCCGAACCCCTGCGGTATGCCTCGACATAGCTTCCCTCGACCACGGCAATCGGATCAGACCAGCTAGGCGTCCCGCCGTCGGCGCGCTCGGTAAAGGCCCCAAGGTCATAGACGAGGTGGGCAAGCAGCTCGCCGACATCCCAGGAACGGCATGGGGTGGGCAGCCGATGCTGGTCCTCACCAATGCCCGCGATGATGGCTTCTGTCTGGTCGAGGGCGCGCCCAAGCAGGGTCACGGGGTCGGTGCTCACGGGCTTCGTCGCCTCCACAGGAGCTGGGGTGTGCCAGCCATGGCCGGTACGTGAACTGTATTGCCGGCGGTCACGCGATCGCCGGATCGGGCATGCTCGTCTGTATGAAGACTATGTGGGACACCGAGGGCATCCGCTTGCAGTACCCCGCGCTCAAGGACGGCACGGCATTTCTCGATGGCGCTGGCGGGACGCAGGTCCCCGAGTGCGTGATCGAAGCGATCTCCGATGCCTATCGTTCCGGGTTGAGCAACGTAGGCGGCGCCTTTGCAGCCAGCCGGAGCTCGACGCAGCTGGTCGCAGATGCGCGTTCGGCGGTGGCGGACCTGACCGGTGGCGAGGCGGGCGGGGTGGTCCTCGGGCCCAACATGACGACGCTGACCTATCGCATGGCGGCAGCGTTGGCCAAGACCTGGGGGCCGGGTGACGAGATCGTTCTCTCAGAGCTCGACCACGACGCCAACGTCCGGCCCTGGGTGCAGGCCGCGGCCTCTGCGGGAGTGAGAGTGCGCTGGGCACGGGTAGATCCGCAGACCACCGACCTGCCAGCCGGGCAGTATGCCGAGCTGGTCACCTCGCGCACGCGTCTCGTTGCTGTGGCTGCGGCCTCGAACCTCATCGGAACCATGCCCGCCGTTGCCGACATCAGCCAGATCGCCCACGCCGCAGGGGCGTTGGTCTACGTCGACGCAGTCGCGGGCGCGCCCCACTTCCGTCTGGACATGACTTCGCTTGGCGCCGACCTCATCGCGGTCTCCGCCTACAAGTGGTGTGGCCCGCATGCCGGGGCAGTCGTGGCCTCTCCGGACCTGCTGGAGACGCTGAGCCCCGACAAGCTCGAGCCGTCGTCCAGTCACGTGCCCGACCGTTTTGAGCTCGGCACACACGGTCTGGCCAACATGGCCGGCATCACAGCGGCCGTGGACCACCTGGCGGATCTCATTGCAGGACAGGGGAATCGGCGCGAGCGTCTCGATCGCTCGTTCGCGGCGCTGACTGCACGGGAGCACGAGCTGGTGCAGGACACGATCGGCCGGCTCACCGGCATACCGGGGGTCCAGCTCGTCGGGGCACCGACGCGGCGCACCGGGACCCTCTGCTTCACGGTTGACTCCCTGAGCCCTCATGAGGTTGCGGCGCGACTGGGGGAGCGGGACATCTGCGTGTGGAACGGCCACGCCTACGCGTGGGAGCTCAGCCGTGTGCTGGGGATCCGCGACACAGGTGGTGTGATCCGGGTAAGCCTCTCTCCTTACACAGCTCAGGCCGACCTGGATCGGTTGGTCGAGGCCGTGTCAGCGTTCTAGGTTGAAGCGAGACGCCGCCGCCGAGTCTGGCTGCCTTTCGCCGGTTTAAGGTTGCGCGTGTGATGAAGACTTGGGGCGGGTTCGTCGGCAGACGAGCCAGGGCGGTCCTTATCGGCGGGCTGGTGCTTGTCGCTGCGGCGGCCGTCTATGGCCTCGGAGTCTTCGGCAGCCTGAGCAACGGGGGCTACGACGACCCGGCCAGCGAGTCGGCCCGGTCGCTCATCGCCGAACATGAGACCTTCACCAGCCACGACGCCGACATCGTGGTCATCTACTCCAGCCCCACTTTGAAGGTCAGCGAACCGGCATTCCGGCTTGCCGTGTCGGACGTCATCAAGGGGTTGCCCAAGGGGTCGATCAAGCGGGTCACAACGTGGTACCAGACCCCGGCGCCCACCTTGATCAGCAAGGACCGGCACTCGACCCGGATCATCCTCGCGCTGACCGGCACCTCGCAGGGTCAGAAGGCATCCCTTTATGACCAGGTCAGCACCCACCTGGATGCCAAGGGTCTGACCACGACAGTCGGAGGGCAGTGGGCCGTCTTCCGCGACGTGAACCATCGGGTCTCGCAGGACATCACCCGTGCCGAGGCGATCTCGATGCCGATCGTGATCCTGCTGTGCCTGGTGTTCTTCGGCAGTGTTGCGTCCGCCTTGATGCCCGCGTTCGTTGGTGGCGTGGCCATCTTCGGTGCCTTCGCCCTCGTTCGGCTGATCACCACGGTGACCGATGTCTCGGTCTTCTCCATCAACATCATCACCCTGATTGGGATGGGCCTGGCGATCGACTACGCGCTGTTCGTGGTGAGCAGGTTCCGCGAGGAGCTGGCCAAGTATGCGGGCACGGAGCGCGAGCACGTCGACGCGGCCATCACCGCCACCATGGCCTCAGCCGGCCGCACCGTGTTGTTCTCCGGCCTGATCGTGGCCGCCTCGCTCGCGTCATTGTTGATCTTCCCGCAGAGCTTCCTGCGCTCGATGGGCTTTGGCGGAGTGGCCGCGGTCCTCGTGGCGATGGCCGCCGCTCTGACCGTTCTGCCGGCGCTGCTTGCCGTCCTTGGTCCGCGGATCGAGGCAGGTCGTATGCCGTGGCGGCGGGGCGCCCGCGCCCGAAGCGCAGCTGGCCCGGCGGTGGCGCAGGACCTCATCTCGACATCCGGAGCCTGGGCGAGGCTGGCGCACAGCGTGATGCGGCGACCCGTCGCATACCTGTTGGTCATCACCATGGCCCTGCTTGCCCTGGGCGTCCCGTTCCTGTCAGCCAGGTGGGGGAGCACTGACGAGCGGGTCCTGCCGGTGAGCGCACCGAGTCGGGTTGCCGCAGACCTTGGCGCCCGCGAGTTCGGCGGCGGAACCACCAGCGCCAACATTGTGGTGCAGGGTGCCAGTCGCGCCCAGCTCGCCACCTACGTCGGTCGACTCGGCACCATCGACGGGGTCCGTTCGGCCCAGGTGATCGACCAGGCGGCAACCAGCAGGAGCGGCCCTCGTCCGGTGAGCCTGGTCCAGGTCAGCTGGCTCGGGCACAGCCAGAGCGAGCAGTCGCAGCAGCTCGTCAGGGATCTGCGCGCTGTTGACGCCGGCGCCGGGGCCCACGCTCTGGTCGGCGGCGCATCGGCCAGTGCAGTTGACCTCATTGACTCCATCGGTGAGCGCCTGCCCTGGATGGGCCTCTTCGTGATATCCGTCATGCTGGTCCTGCTGTTCATTGCCTTCGGGTCCGTGGTCCTGCCTCTCAAGGCCGTGGTGATGAACGCGCTTTCCCTCACTGCCTCATTCGGGGTGGTGACGTGGATCTTCCAGGATGGTCATCTGTCTGGGCCTCTCGGCTTCACCTCATCGGGATACCTGGATGCCACTCAGCCGATCCTGATGCTGGCCATCATCTTCGGTCTGTCGATGGACTACGAGGTGTTCCTGCTCTCTCGGATCAGGGAGGAGTGGGACCTCACTGGCGACAACACGACGGCTGTGGCCAACGGGCTGCAGCGCAGCGGGCGCATCATCACCAGCGCGGCGCTCCTGCTGGCCGTGGTCATCGGTGGGTTCGCCACCTCCGGGATCGTGATCATGAAGATGATCGGGATAGGCATGCTCGTCGCTGTCCTCATTGATGCGACGGTCGTGCGCGCAATGCTGGTTCCGGCAACGATGCGGCTGCTGGGCACCGTGAACTGGTGGGCCCCCGGTCCGCTTCGTCGGTGGTGGGAGCGCCACGGCATCCGCGAGTCCGAAGGAACTCCGTCCGCCCGAAACCCGGCCGAGCTGGTCAGCCCGAGCTGATCTTTGGCTGGTCCTCGCGGGGGTGGGATCCATCCGGCAGGATCTAGACCATGACGACACTGCTTCTCGGCCCCGCGGACCAGGTCCGCAGGCGTGGCCTGCAGCGGATGCGAGCCGTGGCGTTGTCCCTGCTCATCCTCGCGGCAGTGGTGTTCATCCTGACCCGAAACCGTGATGGTGTCTGGGGATACGTCAACGCGACCGCCGAAGCCGCGATGATCGGAGGACTCGCGGACTGGTTCGCCGTCACTGCGTTGTTCCGTTATCCGCTCGGCATCCCCATTCCGCATACGGCCATCATCCCCAACCGCAAGGAGGCCCTGGGCCAGAGCCTCGAGGAGTTTGTGACCGGCAACTTCCTGACCGCTGACGCCGCTCGTGAGCGGGTCGTCGCGGCGGATGTGAGTCGCCGTGTGGGCCGCTGGCTCACCCAGGAACAGCACAGTGCCCGGGTGATCGCCGAAGTGGCGAAGGCCAGCAGCAGGGCGCTGGTGGCCATCAAGGACGAGGACGTGCTCGGATTAGTCGAGCAGTCACTGCTGCCTCGGCTGGTCCACGAGCCGCTAAGCCCCGTGGTCGGGCACTTTCTTGAGTCGGTCGTACAGGACGGCGCGCACCATGGTCTCGTCGACATTGCCCTGGTCGAAGCTCATGTGTGGCTGTCCGCGAACGAGGATGCGGTGGCGACCATCGTCGGCGCCCGAGCACCTTGGTGGTCACCGGCGTGGCTGGACGAGAGAGTCATCGCCCGGGTCCACCAGGAGGCGCTCGCATGGGTTGCCGATGTGCGCGACCGCCCGAACCATCCGGCTCGACAGGCCCTCGACGACCTGCTCCATCAGCTCGCGGTGGACATGCAGAACGATCCCGAGACCATCGCGCGCGCTGAGGCGCTCAAGATGCGCGTGATGACCCACCCACAGATAGGTCCTTCTATGGTCGGGCTGTGGGATGCCTTGCGCACTGCCCTTCTCGGGGCCCTCGATGATGCCGACGGGCAGCTGCGACGCCGAGGGGTCAGCGCCCTGTCGGAGTTCGGCCAGCGACTGGTCGCAGACGCCGACCTGCGTCACCGGGTCGATGGCCATATTGCCGACGCCATCGGCTTCGTCGTCACCGCGTACGGGCACGAGATCGCCAAGGTCATCTCCCAGACCGTTGACCGCTGGGACGGCAAGGAGGCCGCTGAACGCATCGAGCTGCACGTGGGGCGCGACCTTCAGTTCATTCGCATCAACGGGACGATCGTCGGCGGTCTGGCCGGGCTGGTCATCCACACTCTCAACGTGCTGCTGTGAGCTAGCCCTGTTTCCAAGCGTTCTCGACCAGGCGTACGGCTTCTTGTGAGCTGAGGCCGAGCTTTCTGACCGCGTGGACATAGTCAGTGGCCACCGCTCTGGCGCTGTCGGCCGCTGATGAGCGAACCGAGCCCTCGTCAACGACGTCACTGCGCACGAAGGTGCCGCGACGGCCGTGGGTAGCGATCACCGCGTCGGCCTCGAGCTCTCGATAGGCCCGGGCGACGGTATTTGTTGCCAGGCCAAGGTCGGCCGCGAGCTGGCGAACGGTCGGGAGCTTCGTGCCGGCGTCGAGCTGGCCGGCTGCCACAGCCGTCGCGATCTGGGTCCGCACCTGCTCGAACGGCGGCGTCCCCGAGTCGCTGTCGATGGCCAGGCGCGGCAGTGTGCTCACGACTCCCACCGTATGCCGTGACGGTTCGGTCCGCGCGGGTCGCCCGCCTGTGCGAGCGCTGTTGGCCAGGATAAATGTCCATATAGAGAGATGGGCTTCCCGAGGTGTGGTCAGCGCCCTACCCTTGTCGAAGGTCATGAGTGCCAGCGACAAGCCCCGGCTCGCTGGCCGGCAACCCTCCACCGCGGTGGGGTGCCCCGGGTGAAGACCTGGCAACGCGCCCTCAGGCGCCGCGCAAGCGCGGGTGTGCTCTTCGGTATTCCCGCATTTCATGTCTCAGGCACTGAAAGGCAGGCAGAACGATGAGTGACAAGACCGCAAGCTGGTCCTTCGAGACCCGACAGATTCACGCTGGGCAGGTTCCGGACCCGACGACGGGAGCCCGGGCACTGCCGATCTACCAGACCACCTCGTATGTTTTCAAGAACTCCGAGCACGCGGAAAACCTCTTCGCGCTCAAGGTGTTCGGCAACATCTACACCCGCATCATGAACCCGACGCAAGATGCCGTCGAGCAGCGCATAGCCTCCCTCGAAGGGGGCGTGGGTGCACTCCTGGTGGCCTCCGGCCAGGCGGCAGAGACGATCGCGCTCCTGAACGTCGCCGAGGTGGGGGACCACATCGTCGCGAGCCCCCAGCTTTATGGCGGGACCTACAACCTGCTGAAGTACACGCTCAAGAAGCTGGGCATCGAGACGACCTTCGTGGAGGACGTGGACGACCTCGAGTCGTGGCGTGCAGCCGTCAAGCCGAACACCAAGGCGTTCTATGCCGAGACGATCAGCAACCCGTCCGCGAACATCCTTGACATTGAAGGGGTTTCGGCGATCGCCCACGAGGTCGGCGTTCCACTCATCGTCGACAACACTGTCGCTACTCCCTACCTCATCCGACCGCTCGAATGGGGCGCGGACGTCGTCGTCCACTCGGCGACGAAATACCTCGGCGGGCACGGCACGTCCATCGCGGGAGTGATCGTCGACGGCGGCACTTTCGACTACGCCAAGGACCCTGCCCGTTACCCAGGCTTCAACGAGCCTGACCCGAGCTACAACGGTCTCGTCTTCGCCCGCGACCTGGGGGTCGGGAGCCCCCTTGGCGCCAACTTGGCCTTCATCCTCAAGGCCAGGGTTCAGCTGCTTCGTGACCTGGGCGCGGCTATCTCGCCGTTCAATGCGTTCCTGATCTCGCAGGGCATCGAGACGTTGTCCTTGCGGATCGAGCGCCACGTCGATAATGCGGTCAAGGTGGCCGACTGGCTTGAGGCGCACTCCCAGGTCGAGTCGGTGGCCTACGCCTCCCTTGCCTCCAGCCCGTGGAAGGCGTTGGCGGACAAGTACGCCCCTCGCGGCGCAGGTGCCGTTGTTGCCTTCGAGATCAAGGGAGGGGTCGAGGCAGGCAAAAAGTTCGTTCAGGCACTGACCTTGCACAGCCACGTGGCCAACATCGGTGACGTGCGCTCCCTGGTCATCCATCCCGCCTCCACCACGCATTCCCAGCTCTCACCCGAGGACCAGCTGTCGTCAGGCGTCACTCCCGGTCTGGTGCGACTGGCAGTCGGAATCGAGTACATCGATGACATCCTGGCGGACCTCGAGCAGGGGTTCACCGCGGCCAAGATCTGAGGTCGTGATCCGCTGCGTCCAGCGTTGGGACGCACTTCTCGACGGTGCGAAAGGATCCTGGGTGTCTCGGCACCCCGGATCCTTTCGTCGTGTCAGTCGACTTGTTGAGCAGCGCCGTATGCCTCGATCAGTGCGGTGACGCTGGCTGCGCCGCCCTTCACTGCATCTGCGTGCTTAGCCAAGTTGCCCAGCCGAATGGTGTGGGCGCGGTGCTCTGCCTCAGTGGCCGTCTCAGCAGCGGCCCTGGCAGCGGTGGCAGCGCCCTCCGGATCTCCGACCGCGAGCAACAGGACGGCCTGCAGCAATGGGCCGGTCCCGGGCAGCTGGAGGGTGCGGGGGTTTGCGAGGGTAAGCACGTGGACATGTCCGAGGTTCCCGGCTTCGAGCTCATCGAGGGCGAGGTCCGTGGTGGCCGAGACATTGGCGACCAGCTCTTCGATCTGCGCCGGCGTGGCGGTCTCGCAGAGGGTCAGGATCGCTGCGTGCTGGGACGCGGTGGGGCTCCCTGATGCGATAAGCAGCTGGACGACCTCGTCGGTACGAAGCCTGTCGAGATGCTCACTCAGGTAGGTGAAGCTCGCGGTCCATGTATCGGCGCTGATCCAGCCATTGATCAGGGAGTGAAGCTCGTCTCGGGCGGTGAGATCCTCGAGCACTTCGCTCAGACCGCGTTCAACGATGTCTTTGTGCATGGCGGCCAGTCCGGTCAGCCACCGATCGCCCGGGTGGAGCATCAACAGGAGATCCAGCGCGTCCGACAGGGCGGGCTCGCTGACGACCTCGGAACGCTCACGTAGGAGCGAGGCGGCCGCCGACCAGCTATTGGCGCCGGCCCACGCCTGGGCGAGGTCGAGATCGGCATCGCGGATAGGGTCGACCGCCCAGCTGGGCAGGCCATCGGGGCGTGGGTCCATGCTCATGGCAACCGACCGCACATACTGGCGAGACTCGCCCAGCGCAAAGCGCGGGGTGCTGGACTCGGGGTCGGCCTCGGGCTCGGTGCCTGTTGGGTCGAGAGCTTGCTTGACGGCTTGGCGGATGAGCGCTTCGGCGTGAACATCATCACCGCGATGATCAAGCCACCCGGCAGCCGCGGCGGCGACGTACGCACCAAATTGGGGCACGGCGATGGCGCGACAAGACCGGTCCCACGCATCCAACGCCCGTTCGTTCTCTCCGGCCTCGGCCAGCTGGTCGGCCAGCAGGTTGGACGACATGACGAGGTGATGGGTGAACCCGGCCGGGTCGCTGGCGGCGAGCTCCCGGTAGGCGGCGACTGCCTCTTCGATGGCGGTCAGCCCGCCGGCCTGGTCCCCGGCCGCCGAACGCTGTACGGACAGGTTGTTCAGGGACATCGCAAGGTCGTGGACGAAGCCACCCCGGTTGGTCGCGGCGAGCTCCCGATAGGTGGCGACTGCCTCCTCGACGGCAGTCAGCGCACCAGCGCGGTCCCCGGCCGCGGAGCTCTGGACCGACAGGTTGTTCAAGGACATCGCAAGGTTGTGCTTGAAGGGGACGGGTTTGGTCTCGGCCAGCTCGCGGTAGAGGGACACTGCCTCCTCGATGGCAGTGCGCGCACCGGCCAGGTCCCCGGCCGCCGAACGCTGGACCGACAGGTTGTTCAACGACATCCCGAGGTCGGCTGTGAAGGCGGCCGGGTTGGTCTCGGCTAGCTCCCGGAAGAGGTCTACTGCGTCCTCGATGGCAGCCAGTCCGCCGGCCTGATCCCCGGCTGCGGAACGCTGGACCGAGAGCTTGTTCAACGAGCCAGCGAGGTCGGGGGCAAAAGCACTGTTTGCCGCGGCCAGCTCCGTGTAGGAGGCGACTGCCGCCTCGATGGAAGTCAGCGCCCCGGCGGGGTCTCCCGCCGCGCTTTGTCGGCTGCTCTCGTCCAACAGCAGGGCGGCACGGCGGCTGGCATCGGATGGATCGGAGGCAGGTTCCGTGTCGTCCACCACCTCGGCCGAGTGCTTCAGCCCTGGTGCGATCTCGGGCATGCCCCCAAACTGCTTGTCCAACGGCAACAGGACGTCGTCAGCGGCCATGAGTGTCTCCCGGCTGGTCTGTGGTTGGACGACCGGCGAGTGTGGCGCGGTCGGCGCAGCTTTCGATCGGCCGCCCCGCTCTGAGCGAGTCCAGCATTGTCCCCATGGTGATTGTCGCGAGCTGCGGCATTGTTCCCTCCCCGTACCGAGGAACATGGTGCGGCTCGCAGCCCCGGGGTGTCTAGGCTCAAGAGGGGACTACGGCATACCCAATATTGGTTGTTGGAAGAGAGCTCAAGCCGGTTGAGTCGACGCCGAACCACGAACAGGAATATGCCATGACAAGACAGGACGATGAGCCAAGCCCAGTTCGCCGCACCAGAGTTCTCGTGTGCTTCCATGCCCACCCCGACGACGAGGTCTTCACCACTGGTGGTGTGATGCGCCTGGCCGCTGACGCGGGGCACCGGGTGGTGTTGGTCACTGCCACTGACGGAGCGTTAGGAGAGGTGCCGGAGGGACTGTTGGCCGCTGATGAGCGGCTCGTCGACCGGCGCCGCCATGAGCTGGAGACCTCGGCGCGGGCGCTGGGAGTGCACCGACTGGAGATGCTGGACTACCCGGACTCTGGGATGGCCGGCACCCCTGACAACGCCCGTCCCGATGCGTTCTGCAATGTGGATGTCGAGGTCGCGGCCTCGCGCCTGGCTGAGCTCCTGGTTGAGGAGGAGGCCGACGTGCTCACCGTGTATGACCCGCATGGCAACTACGGACACCCCGACCATGTCCAGGTGCATGTGGTCGGGGTCCGGGCCGCGGAGCTTGCGGGGGTCACAGACGTGTACGAGGCGACGATCAATCGTGACCAGATGGCCAGGCTCATGTCCAGCAACCCGCAATGGGCGACCGAGGCCGCACCGCCGGACGTCTCAGAGTTCGGCCTTCCCGAGTCGGAGATCACGACCGTGGTGGATGTGCGCGCGGTGATGTCCGCGAAACGCGCAGCGATGGTTGCGCACGAGTCGCAGGTGGGCGACTTCGGCCCATTCCTGGCGATGCCTGCTGAGCAGGTCGAGGCCGCCTTTGGCCAGGAATGGTTCCGTCGGCGTGGCGCCGCGGGCGGGCAGCAACCTTCAGCGGCCCTGGAGACCGCGCTCCCGCTCTGACGTGCCGATCGGAGTCGTGGCGATCAGAGTCGTGCCGATCAAGAGTCGTGCCGATCAAGAGTCGTGCCGATCAGAGTGCCGCGTCGGCGAATCCCTCCAGGAGACGGCGACGAAGCTCATCAACCTGGCCAGCGATGTCGGCCCACCCTCGACCGGCTACGGCCTGACGTCGCAACGGTTCCCAGCTCATCGCCCCGCTGTCCATCGCCTCGAGCCCCTCGAGCAGCATGTCCCTCGAATCACAACCGCGCTGGCTTTCATCAAAGGAGCGCATGATGAAACTAAGGCCCTCGAGGTAGTCCAGAGCCTGCTCCAGGTCCGTCGTCCTGATCTTCGCATCCGGGGTCATGCCGCATAGTGGACCTGTATCGACATACGGCGCTAGAGCCCCGGCCCCGCAATATTGGACCAGCCCCGTTGAGCTGAGTTTCAGGATGTAGCTCGGGGGCAGGAAGGGCCCGCCGGAGACAGAGCTGGTTCCCTGCCCTGTCGAGCAAAGGGGGCGCGTTCCCGCGGCATACAGGGGGGTGCAGCGGCACGGGAACGCGCTGCACAGATCCTCGCAGGTCGCCCCAGTCGCTGAGACATCGGGGGCTGTTTTCGACGTGTGGTCAGACCTTAGGGCGCGTTCTCCCCCCAGGTCCCTGGCCCCAAATCACCCGAATTTCTCCAAAGCCTCCTTTTCAGGATTTCTCTTCCCAAAACCGCCAAGTTCGGACGTTCGAGCGGTAGCCTCATCAAGGCCGAGGGGAAGCCACACCACCGTTTCGCTGACCGCACCAGATCAGGGAGGTTCGGGACGTGCATACACCGAATCACGCGCGCGGATGACGATCGACAGAGAGCGCAACCACAAGCTGATCAAGGTCCGGGGCGCCCTCTCGGACGCCATCTACGACAGCGCCTACTTCTGGCAGATGGCCACAGATGAGCGCGGCGTCATCCAGATCTTCAATGTGGGCGCCGAGGCAATGTTGGGTTATGACGCGCTCGACGTGGTGGACCGGATCACCCCGGCGGATATCTCTGACCCGCAGGAGCTGATCAGCCGGGCGGCGGAGCTCAGCGCTGAGCTCGACACCCACATCGCCCCCGGTTTCGAGGCGCTGGTCTTCAAGGCCAAGCGCGGCATCGAGGACATCTACGAGCTGACGTACGTCCGGAAGGACGGCAGTCGCTTCCCTGCCATTGTGTCCGTGACCGCACTTCGCGATGCGGAAGGGGGGATCATCGGCTACCTCTTGATCGGTACCGACAACACCGTCGGCAAGGCTCGAGGCGCCCTCTCGGATGCCATTTTCAACAGCGCGTACTTCTGGCAGATGGCTACGGACGAGCGGGGCGTCATCCAGATCTTCAATGTGGGCGCCGAGCGGATGTTGGGCTATGACGCGCTCGACGTGGTGGACCGGATCACCCCGGCGGACATCTCTGACCCGCAGGAGCTGATCAGCCGGGCGGCGGAGCTCAGCGCTGAGCTCGACACCCCCATCGCCCCCGGTTTCGAGGCGCTGGTCTTCAAAGCCAAGCGCGGCATCGAGGACATCTACGAGCTGACGTACGTCCGGAAGGACGGCAGCCGCTTCCCTGCCATTGTGTCCGTGACCGCACTTCGCGATGCGGAAGGGGGGATCATCGGCTACCTCTTGATCGGTACCGACAACACCGCCGGCAAGGAGGTCGAGGCCGCCCAGGAGCTGCTGGATCAGCAGCTGCGAGACCAGCAGTTCTACACCCGCTCGCTGATCGAGTCGAACGTCGACGCGCTCATGACGACCGACCCCCAGGGCATCATCACCGACGTCAACCAGCAGATGATGGCCCTGACCGGGCGTGTCCGCACCGAGCTGATCGGGGCCCCGTGGAGGAACTTCTTCACTGACCCAGCACGAGCCGACGCAGCGATCGCGCGTGTCCTTGCCGAGGACAAGGTGAGCGACTATGAGCTGACGGTGTGTGCCCGTGGCGGGGCCGAGACCTTCGTGTCGTGCAACGCCACGGCGATCCATGATCGGTACGACAAGCTGCAAGGCGTATTCGCGGCGGCTCGCGACGTGACCGACCGTCGGCATATCGAGCACACACTCCAGCAGAAGAACGTCGAGCTAGAGCATGCGAGCCGGATGAAGTCGGAGTTCCTGGGGACGATGTCCCACGAGCTCCGCACCCCTCTGAACTCTGTGATCGGGTTCTCCGAGGCACTCAAGGACGGTCTCCTGGGCGAGCTGACCGCCAGCCAGAAGGAGTACATCGGGGACATCTTCACCAGCGGTCAGCACCTGCTCTCGCTGATCAACGACATCCTGGACCTTTCCAAGGTCGAGGCCGGGATGATGAACCTCGAGATGGAGGCCGTGGATGTGACTGTGCTCTTGTCCAACGCCTTGTCCATCGTGCGGGACAAGGCAGCGGCGCGGAGCATCGCTCTCGACCTTGAGCTGGACGAGCATCTCGGTGTTACCCAGCTGGACATGCGCAAGACCAAACAGATCGTTTACAACCTGCTCTCCAACGCGGTGAAGTTCAGCAGCCAGGGCGGTCACGTGTCCCTGCGCGCCCGCCAGGTCCCGCGGAGCAGCGTCGGCACGCTGGAAGGCGCCTGGCCAGTTCGCGGGTTCGCGCTGGCCGACAACGAGTTCGCCGAGTTCCTCGAGATCCGTGTGACCGATGGCGGCATAGGCATCTCCGAGGAGAACATGGCCAAGCTGTTCCAGGCCTTCACCCAGATCGACAGCAGCCTGGCGCGCAGGTTCGAGGGAACCGGGCTTGGCCTTGCCATGGTCAAGCAGATGACGGAGCTGCTCGGGGGGAGTGTGGCCGTGGCCAGCAGGGAGGGGGAGGGGACGTGCTTCGCAGCCTGGGTCCCACTTCGAAGGGCCGTCCAGCCCGCATCCGTGGAGCACAGGGAGGTCCGGGTCGAGACTGCAGACCTTGAGAGCCACTCGCATGTCGCACTTGTCGTCGAGGATGACGACGAAGCCGCCGCCCTGGTCTGTATCATTCTCGAATCCGCAGGCTTTGCCGTTCTGCGTGCCTCCAGCACGGAGGAAGCCCTCGCGATGGCCCCGCAACACGGCCTCGACCTGATCACGCTGAATACCCAGTTAGCGGGGATCGACGGCTGGCAGCTCCTGGCCAGCATCCGTGAGGACCCCAGCCTGGGCAAGGTCCCGGTGCTCGTCATCTGCGGCGAGGCCGATGGGCCACTGGTGTTGACAGACGGCGCAGCCACAGCCCTGCACAAGCCGATCAGTCGTGCGGCCCTGAAGAAGGCATTGACCACCCTGGGGTTCTATGACCCGCAGGACCAGACCTACACCGTCCTGGTCGTCGACGACGACCCCAAGTCGGTGGATCTCATCGCCACCTACTTACCGCCACCCGTATATGTGACGGTGCGCGCCTACAGCGGACAGGAGGCCATCGTCCTGGCACATCGGTTGCAGCCCGATCTCATCCTGCTGGACCTGATGATGCCCCACGTGACCGGGTTCGACGTCGTCCAAAGGCTGCAGGATGACCCCAGCACGGCAGGCATCCCGATCCTGGTCGTGACCGCCAGGGAGATCACCGTATTGGACCAGCAGGTCCTCAATGCCGATCCGAGCCAGGCGGTTCGCATCATCGAGAAGGTCGGTCTCAACCGCACTGACTTCATGGCTGAGGTCCGGCGTGCTCTGCAGCAGGACTAGAAGGAGCCCCAGATGGCCAGGATCTTAGTTGTCGAGGACAACCCGGCGAACATGAAGCTGACGTCGCTGCTGCTGTACAGTGCTGGTCACAGCGTGCTGAGCGCCGTTGACGCAGAGACGGCTCTGAGGCTGGCACGCGGTGAGCACCCGGACCTGATCCTCATGGACATCCAGCTGCCCGGCATGGACGGCTTGACGGCGACGACCATTCTGAAGCAGGACCCTTCTACGGCGTCCATACCGGTCATCGCCCTCAGTGCGCTGGCGATGAAGGCAGATGAGGAACGGAGCCAGACCGCCGGCTGTGACGCCTACATCGTCAAGCCACTGCGGTACAGGGGGCTCTATGCCGTCCTGGACCGGCTCTTGCCGGAACCACATCCTGCGGTGAACCGGGCGACCTGACCCCACCGCCGTACAAAAGGTGGGACGGGCAAAGACGCGGTCGTCTCACGCAGTCCGTTGCCGGGCGGGACGGTCAGCGGGAGGCTTCCACGTCCATGTGCGCCGCCGCCAGGGCGCTGCCGAAGGTGCATGCGGCGAGGGCGTCGAGGGCCGCATTCTCGCTCAGGTGCTCGGTCGCGTTGACGGCCAGGAGCACGTTGATGAGCATCCCGTGGGCAACGAACACCCGAGCCTCGTCGGGACCCTCGCCGGTGCGCTCGACGTAGAGGCGGAACGCCTCGCTGAGCGTCCACCGGGCGAGCCGCCCGATCTCTGGCTCCGAACCGGCGGCGAACCCGTGCATGAGCAGCAGGAGCAGGTTCCGATCGGCGAGTAGCCCGATGTAGGCCTCGCCCATCTCCTGCTTGGCGTTGGGTCCAGGCTCGACCGCGGCGAGGGCGGCAACCACGCGGCCGCTCGCCCGGGAGTAGAGCTCGGCGAACAGCTGCTGTTTACCACCGAAGAGGCGGACCACGTACGGCTGTGAGACTCCTGCCTCCCGGGCGACCTGGTCGGTGGTGGTTCCGGCGTATCCGCCGTCGGCGAAGACGGTCAGCGCTGCCTGCAGGATCTGCTCCCTGCGCTCTTTCGCAGTCATCCGTCGTTCCAGCTCCACGCTCATGCTTGACATGTTATCAGTCGATGCATACATTCGAAAAGGCAAGTAATCATCCGATGCATACAGGAGTAGCAATGACCATCACCGCACCTTCCGCCCGGGCTCCCCGGACCGCCCGGCGTGCCGTCCCGGTCGGCCTGGCCCTCGTGGCGGCCTCCCTGCCAATGTTCATGTCCACCCTGGACAACCTCGTCATGACCAGCGCGCTCCCGGTCATCCAGCGCGCACTGTCCGCGAGCGTTGAGCAGCTGCAGTGGATGATGAACTCCTACACGCTCGCCTTCGCGACCCTCATGCTCCCGGCGGCCACTCTCGGGGACCGCTGGGGTCGACGCCGGGTGTTCCTGATCGGGATCGCCGTCTTCACTCTGGCCTCGATGGGTTCGGCCCTTTCGACCACGACAAGCGCCCTTATCGCCGCTCGCGCGCTTCAGGGGGTCGGCGCGGCAGCGATCATGCCTCTGTCCCTGACCCTGCTCGCTGGCGCGGTGCCGGCATCCCGGCGAGCGATGGCCATCGGGGTGTGGGGCGGCGTCTCCGGGTTGGGCGTCGCACTTGGCCCGGTGATCGGCGGCGCGGTCGTTGACGGATTCTCGTGGCAGGCAATCTTCTGGCTCAACGTGCCGGTCGCGATAGTTGCCATTCCACTGATCCTGCTCGCACTGCCGGAGTCTCACGGCCGACGCCAGCCTCTCGACCTCGTGGGCCTGGCCCTCGTCGGGGCGGGCGTTCTTTCCGCGGTCTGGGGCATCGTGCGCGCTGGCGACCTGGGCTGGGGGTCCGTCCCTGTGACTGGGGCGCTGCTGGCCGGGGTGACCCTGATCGGCGCGTTCATCCGGCACGAGGGGCGCACGGCGTACCCGCTTGTACCGCTGCGTCTTTTCCGCTCGCGGAGCTTTTCGGTCGCCAACGTGGCGTCGCTGGCCTTCACGCTAGGGATGTTCGGTGCCGTCTTCCTGCTGGCCCAGTACCTGCAGATCGTCGATGGATACACCCCGCTCCAGGCCGGCATCCGCACACTGCCATGGACCGCCGCTCCGATGATCGTCGCCCCCGTCGCTGGACTCCTGGCACCGCGGGTCGGCGTGCGGGTCCTCCTCGGCACTGGGCTCACCCTCCAGGCGCTGGGTCTGGCCTGGCTCGCAGTCGCTGTCGGAGCCTCGACCCCCTACACAGATCTGATTCCTGGATTCGTCATGGCTGGTATCGGGATGGGGCTGACTTTCGCGCCCAGCGCCACGGCCGTGCTGGCTGACATGGCTCCAGACGACCATGCCACGGCAAGCTCGACCAACTCCACGATCCGGGAGATCGGTGTCGCGCTGGGGGTGGCCGTGCTGGTTGCGGTGTTCCGGGCGAATGGCGGCGCACTCACCCCGGTCGGCTATAACGCTGGCCTGCGCGTGGCAATCTTCACCGGCGCCAGCGTCGTGGCACTGGGCGCACTCTCGACCCTTTGGCTTCCGCGAATGAGATCTCGCACCGTGGCCACTCCCGTACCCAGCTCTGCAAACTAGCTGGGTCATTCGGAGGCCCGGGGTTGCAGAACGGGTGCAATGGTAGGCGTTGCGGAGACCTTGTTCCGTTTCTGGACGCATGCAAAACTGACGCGGGGTGGATACCGAGCAGGAGGAACTCGTGAAGATCCGGATGAGAACAGCCCTCGTAGCTTTCGCCGCACTCGCACTCACCACGGTCCTACCCGTCGGCCTGGCCCGGGCGTCCGGGAATGACCAGGTCGCTCACAAGACCATGGCGACCAAGGTCTTCGGTTTGGATCCGTCGACATCAGGGAACAACCCCGAAGGCGTGGCCTGGGACGACGGCAGCGAATCGTTCTTCGTAGGGACGGTCGGCACGGGCACCATCTACCGGGCGACCCTCCGCGATGCGAAGCTGCGTCCGTTCATCACCCCTGACCCTGCTGCCCCGGCGGAATCTGCCGTCGGGATGAAGGTTGCCGGTGGCAAGCTCTTCGTCGCGGGTGGAGCCACAGGGCGCATCTATGTGTACGCGATCAAGACGGGTGCGCTCTTGGCTCGCTTTGAGACCGGGACCGGCGGTTTCCTCAACGACCTTGTCGTGACGGAGGAGGGCGACGTCTACGTCACCGACTCCTTCCGCCCCCTGCTGTGGCACTTGACCCCCTCGATGATCCGGGCAGGGAGCGGAACGCCCCAGAGCATCAACGTAGGACCCGAGATCGCGTATACGGCAAACCAGTTCAATCTCAACGGCATCGTGTCGCGCAACGGCGGCCGGGAGCTCATCGTCGTCAGCACCTTCTCCAAGTCGCTGTTCCGCATCGGCATCGACCCCGCCAAGACCGCGGCCAGGAAGATCACGAAGATCCATGCTCCCCAGCTCGCGGGTGACGGCCTGCTGATCGACCGGGGCCGACTGCTCGTGGTTACCGGCAGCCCTGCTGCTGTGACGGTGCTGAACCTTTCGAGGCACGACTCCCGTGCCCGCGTCGAAAGAGTTCTGACCGATCCCTCTCTGCTCGGGCCATCAACCATCGCTCGGGCCGAGAACCGATACCTCGTGGTCAACGCTGACTTCGCGACGAACACCCAGCCATACACCGTCTCCGCGCTTGCCCGTGGGGACAGTCACCACTAGACCTCCCCGGTCGCAACGGTTTGATGGCTGCGTCCAGGCGCAGCCATCAAACTCCGATCCTGGCGAGGTCGGCATATCCTGAACGCCATGTCCTCCGATGGCGCGCCACAGTCCTCGCGCGCCCGGAACCCCAGACGACGTCCATCCCGCAGGCGCGGAGCCGCCGGACGACAGCCCTCTGGTGAGCCGCACGAGTCGGCGCAGGCAAAGGCAGCTCGTATGGCGCGTCGTCTCGCGACAGTTCCCACAGTCACCTATCCGACTGACCTTCCGATCACCGCCCGCAAGGACGACATCGCTGCCACGATCCGCGACCATCAGGTCGTCATCGTCTCGGGGGAGACCGGCTCCGGCAAGACCACCCAGCTGCCCAAGATCTGCCTCGAGCTCGGCCGCGGCATCGAGGGGCTGATCGGTCATACCCAGCCCCGACGGATCGCGGCCAGATCAGTGGCCGAACGCATCGCCGATGAGCTGAATACCGAGCTCGGAACCGCAGTGGGATATCAGGTCCGCTTCAGCGATCACTCCAGCGCCAGCACCCTGGTCAAGGTGATGACCGACGGCATCCTGCTCGCCGAGATGCAACGTGACCGCGATCTGCTGCGCTACGACACGATCATCATCGACGAGGCCCATGAGCGAAGTCTCAACATCGACTTCATCCTCGGGTACCTCAAGCAGCTGCTTCCGCGGCGCCCTGACCTCAAGGTCATCATCACGTCCGCGACCATTGACCCGCAACGGTTCTCGAAACATTTCAGTGACGCACCGATCATCGAGGTGTCTGGGCGCACCTATCCGGTAAAGGTGCGCTACCGACCGCTGGTCGGCGAAATGCCCGACGAGGAGGACAGGGACCAGGTCACGGCCATCTGTGACGCAGTCGAGGAGCTGTGGACCGAACATCGCGGCTCCGGAGATATTCTTGTCTTCCTCTCCGGAGAACGTGAGATCCGTGACGCCGCAGATGCGCTCACGGGCATGAACTTGCCGCACACCGAGATCTTGCCGCTCTACGCACGTCTGTCGGCGGCAGAGCAGCATCGCGTCTTCGGCCATCACACAGGTCGCCGTGTCGTGCTCGCCACGAACGTTGCCGAGACCTCCCTGACTGTGCCGGGCATCAGGTATGTCGTGGACACCGGGACCGCGCGCATCTCGCGCTACAGCCAACGCACCAAGGTCCAACGCCTGCCGATCGAGCCAATCTCCCAAGCCAGCGCCAGCCAGCGAGCGGGCCGCTGCGGCCGTGTCGCGGACGGTATCTGCATCCGGCTGTACTCGGAGGAGGACTTCAAGGCTCGACCTGACTTCACCGATCCGGAGATCCTGCGCACCAACCTTGCCTCCGTCATCTTGCAGATGACCTCCCTGGGACTAGGCGATATCGAGTGCTTCCCGTTTCTAGACCCTCCGGACTCGCGCCAGATCACCGACGGCGTAAGGCTTTTGGAGGAGCTTCAGGCGATCGAGCCAACACCCGGTCCCATAACCAGGGGCACCGACCCCCACGGTCGGCTCACGGCATACGGTCGCAAGATCGCACGGATGCCACTCGACCCTCGCCTGGCACGGATGGTGCTTGAGGCTGAGGGCAATGGCGCGCTTCGCGAGGTACTCATCATCGTCGCGGCTCTTTCCATCCAGGACCCTCGCGAACGACCCAGGGACAATCAGCAGCAGGCGGATGAGAGACACCGCCGGTTTGCTGACGAACACAGTGACTTCGCCTCGTACCTGAACCTGTGGAACTACATCAAGGAACAGCAGCGCGAGCTGTCCGGGAGCGCGTTCCGGCGTCTGTGCAAGAGCGAGTACCTGCACTACCTGCGGGTCCGCGAATGGCAGGATCTTCATACCCAGTTGAAGGCAGCCTGCAAGTCGCTTAACCTGCAACAGAACTCATCTCCGGCGGATTTCGACGCGATCCATCAGTCCCTTCTCGCGGGACTGCTTTCCCATATTGGTCTGCGCGATGTGGAGAAACGCGAATACATTGGCGCACGAGGCGCGCGTTTCGGCATCTCACCGGGCTCGTCGCTGTTCAGGAAGCAGCCCCAGTGGGTGATGTCAGCCGAGCTTGTCGAAACCACGAGGCTGTGGGCGCGCTTCAATGCGCGCACGGACCCGGCATGGATCGAGCGTCTCGCTCAGCACCTGGTCAAGCGCAGCTACAGCGAGCCGCACTGGGAGAAGAAGCGCGGCTCTGCAGTGGCTCTGGAGAGGGTCACCCTGTATGGCGTTCCTCTTGTTGTCGGCCGCAAGGTGGGCTTCTCGAAGATCAACCCCGAGGAGTCACGGGATCTGTTCATCCGCAACGCATTGGTCGAGGGGGAATGGGAGACGCATCACCGCTTCTTTCATGACAATCGGGCCATGATCAAGCGGCTCACCGAGCTGGAGGCACGGGCCCGTCGGCGGGACATCCTGGTCGACGACGAGACGCTGGTCGACTTCTACGATGCAAGACTTCCGGCCGAGGTCGTCTCAGGGCAGCACTTCGACTCATGGTGGAAGCTCGCCCGCCTGACGCGCCCTGATCTGCTGACCTTCACCGAGGACGTTGTGGTCAGCGACGACGCCGATGCAGTGAGCGCTGATGACTACCCGCAGACGTGGGAGCAGAACGGCATCACGCTGCCCCTGACCTACCAGTTCGAGCCGGGAGGGGCTGCTGACGGTGTCACGGTCCACATCCCGCTCGATGTCCTCAACCAGGTCGACGACATCGGATTCGACTGGCAGGTCGGAGGATTGCGGCAAGACCTGGCCACTGCACTGCTGAAGTCGCTTCCCAAGGCAACCCGTCGCAGCTTCGTCCCTGCGCCGGAGCATGCTCTCGCGGCACTTTCGTCTGCGGATCCTCTTGCCGGCACCATCACTGACGAGCTCGGGCGCTCTCTTGCCCAGCTGACCGCGGTCCACATCCCCGCCGACGCGTGGGACTGGTCGCGGGTGCCGGAGCACCTTCGCATCACGTTCCGCGTGGAGGACAGCAGCGGCAGAGCCGTGGGGGAGGGCAAGGAACTGGCTGTGCTGCAGCAGCAGCTGGCGGCGCAGGTCCGAGCGACCATGCAGCGAGCCGGTGCTGCCGTCGAGCAGATGAATCTGCGCCAGTGGACTTTTGGTGACCTGCCGGCGACGTTCGAGCAGCGCGTCGACGACCGAGTCATCCAGGGGTTTCCTGCGGTGGTGGACCACGGTGACAGCGTTGCCGTCGAGGTGCTCGCCTCGAAGCACGAACGTGACGCGGCAACGAAGCTCGGCGTGAGACGCCTGCTGCTCCTCAACACGAGCGCTCCGTGGAAACGTGTACTGGCGCTGATGACCAACTCCCAACGGCTCGCGCTCGGCCAGAACCCCCACGGAAGCGTGCCGGATCTGCTGCAGGACTGCCTCGCCGCGGCGGTTGACTCGATCGTGGCGCAACGTCCGGGCGGCCAGGTGCTCGGGCCGCAGGAGTTCGACGAGACGTTGGTCATCGTGCGCTCGCAGGTTGTGGCGCGGGTCATGGACGTCATCGAGCTCGTCGGGCCCCTGTTGGTCCTGTCGCGGAAAGCTGACCTCGCGTTGGACTCGATGTCGAGCCCGATCATGGCCCCGGCGAAGGCGGACATGCGAGCTCAGCTGAAGTCCCTCCTCTATCCGGGATTCGTTGCGGACACTGGACTCTCGCGGCTTCACGACCTCCAGCGCTACCTGCGTGCCATCGTGCTGCGTTGCGACCATGCTCCCGAGCGGGTGGCTCGCGACGCGGAGGACACCGCCACTGTGGCACGGGTCCAGGCCGAATATGACGCGCTGGTCAGTGGCCTGCCGCTGACCCGACGAGGTGGGGTTGACGTGCAGGAGCTGCGGTGGATGCTCGAGGAGCTGAGGGTCAGTCTCTTCGCCCAGACCCTGGGAACTCCACGATCGGTTTCGGAGAAGCGGATCTACAAGGCGATGGACAAGGTGGAAGAGAAGGTCTGAGCCGCATCGAGACACCCGCGCGGGCAGCTGCGGCGTGGGCCGGCACTGGTTGGTCCCCTGTCGCTGGCAGCCGAGGCTTTCGGCCGTCATACTCGCGTGGCAGAATCTAGTGTGGGTGGAAGAGTCTGAGGACAGATTGGCGACATCCTGCACCGTATTGAGATTCCCCAAGCCGAGCCGCGGGCCGGCTGATGGTGCCCCGGCTGATTCCAGCGCGCCCCAAGTTCGAGACGGCCACAGAGCGAGAGGTCTGGGAGGTTCTCCGGAACGAGCTCGGGCCCGACGACGTGCTCATGGCCAACCTCCGGCTCAGCGATGAGGTGAAGGACCACGAGGCCGACATTGTGGCCATCATTGCCGGCGCTGGCGTCGTCGTCGTGGAGGTCAAGGGCGGCAGCGTCGGCGTCGTAGACGGTCAGTGGCGCCAGTCGGGCACCGACACTCGCACGTTCGACCCCGTGGACCAGGCGCGCACGACGAAGTACGCCATCCGCAAGTACGTCGAGAGCGACCCCCGCTGGCGCTTCTCGTCACGCCAGCGGATCCGGTGGGCGCACTCGGTCGCGCTGCCCAACACCGACCTCCACGACGACTTCTCGATGCCGGACTGTCCAAGGTGGGCCGTGCACGGCAAGGGCGACATCCCAGACCTTGGCGGTCGTCTGTACGACGTCGTCGTCATGCAGGAGACCGAGAACCTCCCACCGAGTCCTCAGGACGTCGACCTGATCGTGGAGATCCTCAATGGTCGGAACCTCCCTGTGCTCGATATCTCGGCTGACGCTCGGGAGCGTGAGGCCGAGGTTGACCGGCTCACCCTGGAGCAGGCCTCGTTGCTCCAAGTCACCCGGCTGCTCAACAGGGTGGAGGTCCGCGGCGGCGCCGGAAGCGGCAAGACCGTGCTAGCGCTGACGCAGGCCAGACAGCTCTCGCGCGGTCGTGGGGCCCTCAAGGCGAAGCGAGTGGCGCTGATCTGTGTCTCGCGAGGTCTGGCGGCCTACTTCAAACGAGTGGTGGACACCTGGGACGGCAAGCATCGACCGGCGTTCGTGGGCTCGTTCGCCGAGCTGGCGCGCAGCTGGGGCGCTTCGACCGCCACCCGGGACACGCCCGAGTTCTGGGAGATCGAGCTCCCGGGGTTGATGCGAGGGCTGGTAGCTGGTCTCTCCGACGGACAGAAGTTCGACTCCGTGATCGTCGACGAGGGCCAGGACTTCGCGGACTCGTGGTGGGCCCCGATCATGGGCGCATTGAAGGACCAGGAGACCGGTGGGCTCTTCGTCTACGCGGACGAGAACCAGCGCATCTCCCAGCGTTACGCTGCGCCTCCGGTGCCACTGGTGCCCCTCATCCTCGACCACAATCTTCGCAACACGAGACAGATCGCCGAGACATTCAACCCGCTGGCCCCCATGCGGATGCTCCTGATGGGAGGTGAAGGCCCAGAGGTCGAGTTCCTGCGCAGCACCGCGCACGACGCCGTCGAGACCGCCAACGAGCAGGTCGACCGGCTGCTCGATGCAGGGTGGAAGTCAAAAGAGGTGATGCTGCTGACCATCGGTACCCGCCATCCGCGCCAGATCGAGCGTGGGTCCGACTCCGACCCAGATGGCTACTGGCGTTCGTTCTGGGAGGATGACGATGTGTTCTACGGTCAGGCGCTCAGCTGCAAAGGCCTGGAACGTCGTGCCGTTGTGTTGTGCGTCAACGAGGACACTGCTTCTGACTGGTCACGGGAGCGGCTGTATATCGGCCTTTCCAGGGCCACAGATCAGCTCATCGTGGTCGGCGATCCGGATGTTGTGGCACAGATGGGTGGCACGGAGGTCGCAGCGTGCCTCGGAATCTCCTGACTTCCAGCCCGGAATCCTGGACATGGAGACGGTGTTGAACCGTGAAGCACGACCTACGTGATGTTGACTGTAGAGATCATCAGCCAGAAAGAGGCGAACCGCTGTGCAAGACCCATCCGAGCTCTACGCGTTCGAGACAGATGCCCCGTTGGGGGACCTGCGTGCCTCGGTGCTGCTGGTCTCGCTCGGCGGGTTCGTGGACGCCGGTCTCACGCAGCGACAGGTGACCGAACACATTCTGGCCTCCCTTCCGCACACTGTTGTGGCCTCTTTTGACGTCGACCAACTGATGGACTACCGCGCGCGTCGTCCGACGATGATGTTCGATCGCGACCACTGGTCCAGCTACACAGACCCGACCCTTCTTCTGTACCGCGTTACTGATGCCGACGGGCAGCCGTTCCTGATCCTGTCTGGTCCTGAGCCGGACTACCAGTGGGAGCGATTCGTCAAGGCGATCCGCCAGCTCATGGATGTGCTGGGTGTGACCCTGACCGTGAGTGTCCATGGCATCCCGATGGCTGTGCCCCACACCAGGCCCATCGGCAAGACGGCGCATGCAACTTCACCCCGGCTGATTGGCGAGCACGAGGCCGTCTTCGGGCCGCTGGAGGTGCCAGGAAGCATCAGCGCACTGTTGGAGCTGCGGCTCGGCGAGTCAGACGCTGACGCGATGGGCTACGCGATCCACGTGCCTCACTATCTGGCCCAGACCCAGTTTGCCGACGCCGCCGTGGTCGGGCTCGAGTGCCTTGCGGGCGCAACGGGGCTCAATATCCCCGCGGAGGATCTGGTGGCCACTGCAGGTCTGAACCGCGCCGAGATCTCGGAGGGGATCGCCGGCTCAGAGGAGGTCGCACAGGTCGTTGAGGCCCTTGAGCGGCAGTACGACACCTACATAGAGGCTAACGAGAAGCCCAGCCTCCTGGCCACGGACATTCGGGATCTTCCGACCGCCGATGAGCTCGGCGCCGAGTTCGAGCAGTTCTTGAGGACGCACACCGACGAGGACTAAGGGCAGTCAACCCTTGGCATCGGACCAGCGTGCGATCACGCTGGTGTCGCAGACGAACCTCACCGCATCAGAGCCCGTCCAGCGACGTGCGCTGGCAGTCAGTGCTGCGTCGACCGCGGCCGCCGCTTCGTCTGCGTTCTCCGCCGGGACGTGGACCAGCAGCTCATCGTGCAGGCAGAGCACGATCCGTCCGCCCAGGTGTCTCGTCGTGAGCCGCACGGTCGCCGCCCAGGCCTTGAAGAGCTCAGCGGCCGCGCCCTGGATGACTGCGTTGCGGGCGAATCGCCCACGGCTTGCGATCATCGACTGCAAAGATCCCGTGGGAGCGTCAACGGGGTTGTCCCACATCGGAATGCGTCGACCGCCGTAGGTCCGGACCGATCGCGAGGCCACGCCTGAGTCGTACGCCCGCTTCAGGTAGGACATCGCCGTGGGGTAAGCACGTTCAAGGTCCTTGAGTGCCTCACCTGCAGCGCCGCTGGTTTGGCCGTACATGGCGGCCAGAAGTGCGATCTTGGCCACGGGCCGCTCCACCTTGAGGGCGACGCCGACCGGCGCATAGAGGTCGTCAGCCCGGGTGGCTCGTGCGAAAGCCACATCTCCTGAAACGGCGGCAAGGACGCGCGGTTCGATCTGCCCGAGGTCCGAGCGCACGAACATGTAACCAGGATGAGCCGCGACTGCCGTCCGCAGCGGTGTGGGCAGGTTGTGCAGCCCGTTCTGAGCAGTCATCCGGCCGGCCGCACCATCACACGCCGTCCATGCGCCACGCAGTCGGTCGTCCTCGCCGACGTTCGTGTCGAGCCAGTGGTATCCGTAGGTCGTGGCGATTCGCTCGGCCTTGCGCCAGGTCAGCAGCGCATCCACCAGCGGGTTGGTCTCACGGAACGGTTCCAGTCGCCAGGCGCGGGTGTCGGGGACGACGACACCGCCTGATGCCAGAAGGTCTCTCACCTGCAACGGGTTTCGCAGATCGCAGGCCTCGCCACCGGGGGCCTGGCGAAAGACCTGGTCGTCGCGCGCCACACGGATCTTGCGCGCGTGAGCATCGTCGTCGGGTCGTGGTCCTGCCGAGTCCTCAATCAGCCGTTCGAGGGTCGGGCGGTCCACCGGGAGGCCGGTCGCTGCCAGCTCGACGCAGAGCAGCGCGGCGGCCGACTCCGACTGGCCGGTGTTGACGGCCCGGGTCGACAGCTCGGAAAGGGCAGTGATCTGGTGCCCCGCAGTGTCGACGGCAGCGCGAGCCCATTCCAGGGCGCGGGCTGGCGAGGTCTGCCACGTCCCGGTGACGGCCTCGGGGCGGAGGTATCCGTCGGAGCGCACTGGGCTCTCCTGATCCCCCTGGTCGCCGGGGTGGTCCTCGGATTCGAAGTCGAAGAGGTCGCCGCCCGCGGCGCTCGGTAGATCCAAGGTGCCCAATCGCCGCGCCGTGGCCCACGCGACAGCTGGGTCTGCCGTCCGGCCACCCACCAGGATTCGATGGGCTTCGGCGATGTCCCAGCACCTGTCCAGGTGAATGCCTTTGCTCACCAAGGGGTTTGCACCTGCCTGGGCAGACCAGAACACCCACCGAGGGTGTCGCTCCACCTCCATCCTGGCAACTTGCGCGGCGATCTCGTCGTTGTTGCCAACAAGACTCACGCCGTCGCCGGCCACTGCTGAGGTCCAAGTCCCGAAGCACACGGCCACGAGGTCGGGGGGCGGCTGAGGCGAAGTCACGGCCCTATCCAACATCACCGCAGGGGCTTTGGATGGCGTGACGTCCCGAGCGAGGCGACGCCAACCAGCGTCAGGCTTCGGCAAGCGGCAGGCCTCAGCGTCCGGACTTGAGCCGGACCTGGCGTTTGATCCGGCTCACCATCGCCACCATGCCCCTGAGTCGCAGTGGCGAGACTGCTTCGGCGAGCCCAAAGCGGTATGGCGCATCATCTGGCACCGCGAGCACCTCACCCACTGTGAGCCCATCCAGGCCCTCGTACAGAATCCCCGCGAATCCGCGAGTCGTGGGGGACTCCGGGGGAGCCTGGAAGTAGAGGTGCACGGTGCCCTCCTGCGACGTCGCAGCATCGTCCACCTCGACCACGAGGAACAGCGGCGTTTGACACTCCTCGACCCTCTCGAGCAGATCGGCGTGTCCGGCGTACCGCGCGGGCAGGTCGGGAAGACCATCGCTGAAGTCGAGCAGGAGGGTGAGCCGGTCCCGAGCCGACATGGCGGCAAAGTCCTCTGCGATCTCAGAAAGGGTCGCCGGAAGAGGGGCGCCTCCTGGGCTCGCGGTCACCTGGCGCCGACCTCGATGGGCACCCGAACGGCATCTACCCACTCGGTGGCGATGGCCATGACACCTTCCCTGCACGTCGATCGCTGGTTTACGGACTGTGATGACATATTTTCACGCCCATGGGCTCCAGGGGTACTACTACAAAGGTCCAATGGCGGGTCATACCGACAGGAGAGGAGAAAGGTTCTAGGCAAGAACGACCCAACGACCTAAGGATTTGACATGAAACGCATCATCCTCACAGCGGCAGCTCTGGTGGCGACCATCCCGGCCGGCCTGGGCATGATGGGCAATGCCTCCTTCGCCCAGAGCGTCCCGGTGCGGGTGCCGGCACAGGCCACCCTCCTGGAAAGCCCGAGCCCCCACGTCGAGTCCGGCGATGACAAGGGCGGATCGAGCACCCACGTCGAGTCCGGCGATGACAAGGGTGGATCGAGCACCCACGTCGAGTCCGGCGATGACAAGGGTGGATCGAGCACCCACATTGAGTCCGGCGATCACAAGGGCGGGCTGAGCACCCACATTGAGCTCGGCGACCACAAAGGTGGCCTGAACAGCACCCAGATCAAGGCCGGTAATGACAAGGTGAGCACAAGCACTTCTGGAAAGGCCGATGATGGCGCGAAGGTGGACGTGAAGGGTGGTACGGATGACGGTTCCGGGCACCAGTGAGCGTTGAGCAGGTCGTTCGCCCGCCGTGGATCCTGGTCGCGGCGGGCACGAACGTGCGCTCGAGCGAGCCGCCGGTGCAGTCCAGGCGGGTTTTCGCTCAGGTTATTGCCGCGGCGCTTGTCGTCTTGGTGGCGGTTGCCCTTGTGGGGGTGTTCGCTTCGCGGCAGCTGGCTGAGGCTGTGGCCGTTCATGGTGCAGCCAGGACTGCAGACGTGTTGGCTGAGGCCGTCGCGCAGCCCGCCCTCAGCGATGGGCTCCTCACCGGTAGTCCGGAGGCTTTGAGAGCCATGGACCAGGCGGTCCGTGAGCATATGCTGGGGAGCGCGATTGTTCGGGTGAAGATCTGGGACTCAACCGGGCGCATCCTCTACTCCGATGCGTCTTCCCTGATCGGTCAGCGGTTTCCCCTGGGGGCCGAGGAGCAGGACGTCCTGACCCATCTCCAGAACCGCGCCGACGTGTCGGACCTGACCTCTCCGGAGAATCGCCTGGAGCGGGGTCAAGGCAAGCTTTTGCAGGTATATCGCCCGATCTGGACGCCTGCGGGCACCAAAGTGCTGTTCGAGACCTATGCGCCCTATGACGAGGTAACCGTTCGCACCGGGCAGATCTGGAAAGGCTTTGCCGGAGTGATCCTCACCACTCTGCTGTTCCTGGTGGTGTTGCTGATGCCAATCCTCTGGCGATTGCTGAACCGGCTGAAGCAGTCGCAGCTCCAACGTGAGGCCTTGCTGCAGCGTGCCGTTGACGCCTCCAGCGAAGAGCGTCGCCGGATCGCCGGGGCTCTGCACGATGGTGTGGTCCAGGACCTTGCCGCGACTTCCTTCACCATTGGCGGCGCGGCGGAGCACGCCATGTCGCTGGGCCAGCCCGGCCTGGCCGACGAGGTCCGCGCGGCGGCCGACACGGTCCGGGCGAGCATCGGCGGGTTGCGCTCCCTGCTTTTGGACATCTACCCCCCGAGCCTGGTCACTGCTGGGCTGGAGGCGGCTCTCAACGACCTGGTGTCCACCCTCCGAGCCAGGGGAACCGTGGTGCGGCTCGACATTGGCGACACCGGTCTGGACGCGGCAGGGGAACGACTTGTCTACCGGGTCGCCCAGGAATGTCTGCACAACATCGCCAGGCACGCGGCCGCGTCGAACGTCGAGGTGCGCCTCGAACGCGAGGAGCGCCATGCCGTCCTGGCAATCAACGACAACGGTGTCGGGTTCGATGCGCCCGACCTGCTCGCGAACCCCAAAGACGGTCACTTCGGCCTGCGGGTCTTGGGTGACGTGGTGGCAGACGCCGGCGGGGAGCTTCTCCTCGCTTCGGCCCCAGGAGCCGGCACCCACTGGCAGCTGAGGATCCCCCTCCCATGACCACAGTCCTGCTGGTTGACGACCATCCCATGGTTCGCGCAGGGCTGGCCACCCTGATCTCGACGACCGACGACCTGAAGATCATCGGTGAGGCTGAAAACGGTGAACAGGCTGTCTCCAAGACCGCCGACCTGTTGCCGGACGTGGTCTTGATGGACCTGTCGATGCCGGGCATCGGCGGCGTCGAGGCAACCCGACGAATCCTGGAGCAGCACCAGCAGGTCAAGGTGGTGGTGCTGACCTCCTTCGCTGACCAGGAGCGGGTGGCAGAGGCGCTGGCTGCAGGCGCCATCGGCTACCTGCTCAAGGACTGTGACTCCCGTGAGCTGCTTGCCGCGATCCGGTCGGCAGCATTGGGGCACGCCCCGCTGGACCCGCGAGTCGCCCGGGCTTTGCTGCCCTCGACCACCCCCTCGGTGCAGGACACTCTCAGCGTTCGTGAGCTTCAGGTGCTGCGGCTGGTCGCAAAAGGTCTGGCCAACAAGCAGATCGGTCGGTCTCTGGGCATCACCGAACGAACCGTCAAGGTCCACGTGGGGCACGTATTTCGCCGGCTCGGCGTGACGGACCGCACCAGCGCCGCGATCTGGGCACGTGCCAACCTCGCTGACGACGATCCGGCCTGACGAGCTACGCATTAGTCCCGAGTCGCTCGTTCTTCGCCGGGTTCAGGGCTCAAGGTGGTGGCCACCCCTGCAGGTCCCTGGCGGCAGCCGGGTGCCCACATGCGAACCGGTCAGGACTGGCGCAAGGCCTCCACGAGCTCGATGGGGTCGGCCTCGCTCGCGGTCTTGTCAGGCCGATGGCGGACCACCCGGGCAAAGCGCAGCGCCAGACCGCCCGGATAGCGCGGCGAGGTCTGTACACCGTCGAAAGCGATCTCCACCACCACCTCCGGGCGCAGCGTGACGACGTAACCGTCGACGGGTCCGACTGCGTGCCGGGGCAGTTCGTCGCTCTGCCACCGCAGCATCTCGTCGGTGAGCCCCTTGAACGTCTTGCCGAGCATGACAAAGCCGTCCTCTGGGCCGAACCGTCCATGCGGGTCCCGTGCGCCCAGATGGATGTTGCTCAGCCAACCGCTGCGGCGACCGTTGCCACGTTCGACGGCCAGGATGACCAGATCGAGGGTGTGAACGGGCTTGACCTTGACCCAGCCGGACCCGCGGCGGCCCATGTCATAGGGGGCGTGGTCGGCTTTGACCACCACTCCTTCATGTCCTCGTGCCAGGGCATCGGCAGCAAAGGCCCTCGCCGCATTGAGCTGGACGGGGTCGGCGACGTGGTTCACCTGGATCCGAGGCGTCAGATGGGTGGAGGGCACGGCCTTCTCGAGCGCTTCACGCCGTGCGCGGCTGGTCTCGTCGACCAGATCGACCCCATCCAGGTGCAGGACGTCAAAGAGGTATGCCGTGAGCGGGGTCTGCGCACGGGCAACTTCGGGGTCGACTCGGCTGGCTGTACGAGAACCGGTGTCCTGAAACGGTTTTGGTCGACCATCCGGATGCAGGGCGATCAGCTCGCCGTCGAAGATCCCGCTTGCGACGGGCAGCGCCCGGACCATCTCGACGACGTCAGGAACTCGATCAGTGATCTGCTCCAGGGATCTGGTCATGACGCGAATGTCATTGCCCTGCTTGTGGATCTGAGCCCGTACGCCGTCCAGCTTCCACTCCACGGCGGCAGGCCCCGTCTTGGCCAGGGCCTCGGCGAGGCTCTTGGCTGAGCTCGCAAGCATGGGGCTGACTCCCCGGCCAACCATCAGCCGGAAAAGGCCGAGCGCCCCTGGACCGTCTACCAGAAGTGCCTGCGACACACCCGGGAGGTCTCCCTGGGAGGCAACCGCACGGCGTACGTCATCAAGCGCGGCGCCACCAGCGTCGGCCACCGCCGTCATCACCACGGACTCCAGCGCCCCCTGACGAAGCCCACCACGCAGCAACCCAAGGACGAACGTTCGTTCCTCGGCGCTCAGCCTGCGGACCAGAGCCAGGAACAGCTCGGCGCGTTCGCGAGAGGATCCGGCACCGGCCATCTCGCTGGCGCGTTGCATCACTGCGTCGAGCTCGGAGAGGGTCACGTCTCCAGCAACAGCAGGGGAGGGCATCTCGGAGAGTGATGAAAGCTCGATACCGGTGCGACGCTGGCGCAGCGAGCCGGTGAGGTAGCGCGTCGCCAGCCCGATCTCCGTCGCCGGAGCAGCCCCGTCGGCGACGAGAAGGGCACACCGGCGGAGCAGGTCAGCGATCAACGACACTTTGGCGTTGCGCGAGCTCACCGCGGCAACCTGGTTCGAAGTGCGTACGACATCGGCCAGCAGCATGATCCAATGTTGGCAGGCAGGTCCGACCGCGAACAGGAGGCCATACATTGGGAATCTTCGGCAGAGACGACAGGCGATCGGACGACACCAGGGATGTCGCGGCCGTGGGAGGTCGTGCCACGGGTGACTCAACCTCGATCCACCGTTGAAATAACTTAAAGAAGCGGGTCGGAACACGCGAATACCCTTCTGACCAGGGAGAATACGGCTTATCGAGAGTCGTTTTCAACCGATCAGAGGGGCATCCACTAGATGCGAGTTTCTCATACTT